>DATKGL010000032.1:0-9277 GCA_035510795.1 Patescibacteria group bacterium | reverse complement strand
GTTGTCGGCTCGTCCATCATCAGCAAGTCGGCTCGCGTCATCAGGGCAGCGATAATGTTAATTTTTTGGCGGTTGCCCTTTGAATAGGTACGGATTTTCTTGGACGGGTCAAAGCGGAAGCGTTTTATCAGCTCCGTCTGGTATTTAGTATCGATTTTGCCATGAATTTTCCCCAGCAGGTAAAGCGTATCGGCTCCAGTTAAATTAGGCCAAAAAGTTGATTCTCCGGGAATATAGGCGATGTGTTTATGGGCTTCGACTTTATCTGTCTGAGTGTCCAGGCCGAAAACCTCAGCTGTTCCGCCACTAGGTTTTATCAGTCCGAGCATGGCCCGAATGGTAGTTGTTTTACCGGCGCCGTTGGGACCGAGATACCCCAGAATCTCGCCTTTGTTTACTTGCAGGTTAAGCGGCGCCAGCGCCACCAGTGAACCATATTTTTTGGTTAATCCTTTGGTTTCTATTGCAATATCCATAATTTTTTCCTGTTTTGCTTAAATAGTCTCAGAAATAACCTCTACTTACAAACTTTTTCGCCGTGGCAGGTACTTTTTATAGTAATAAAGGCCAGGTGGTAAACCGACCAAAAGATTCAGTACTCGGTAGACCGTAGTGACAGATAGGGCCAGAACGAACGGGGTGCCTAGCGCGACTAATGTTCCCGCCATGCCCAGCTCAAAAATACCGGTGCTGAAAAAGATACCGCCGAATATGCTGGCTATATTGGCGAACAGATAAGCCATCACTACAATACCGGGGTTGAGCACTCTGCCGAAAGCCAGAAAAGCCAGATAGAAAGTCGCAATTTCAATTGCGATGTAAATAATTGACCATCCAACCGGCACCAACATCCGCCGTTTCTGGCTAGTCATAGCCCGGTAGCCAATGTAGAATTCATCGATAAAACGGTCCAGGGCGGCAACGCTTAATTTTGGGAGTATCCGTCTTAAATGCTTGGCTGTCCATATGGCTGCTTGCCGGGCCTGTCGCTCGTGTTCTACCAAAATAACGATAGATATGCCGACGATAATTATTGCAAGGGCTGAAGCTAGGGTTATCTTAACGATAGGCTGCGAACTTTTATTGCTAAGTAAAATCAGCACAAAACCAATTGGCATCATTATGACGACGGCTAATCCGCTCAGAGCATAGCGCATTAACTGGGTTAGTACCCCTTTACCGCGCGGTACTTCTGGTGACAGGACCTGTGACATATAACCGGCTCCGGCCAATCCGGCAGTCGGTACCACGTAATTGACGAAATTTGTAGCCAGTGCTCCTTCAAATAAGCGTAGCAGGCCGACGTCGTGTGAAAATATCTTCAGGATTGAGCGGTAATACAGGGAATTTACCCAATAGCTGGCCAGCTGAACAATGACAATTATTACCACAACATACCAGCGCAGAGTTTTTAGCAGATGCCAAAAATCAGCGAACTGGTGATGATTAAGCAGAATGACGACGGCCAAACCTACCAGCCCTAACAAAACCAGAAGATTACGCAGATTTAGCCATTTATTGCTACTCACTCCCAGTAATTATATGCCACTGTCGACAGGAGGGTTTAGCGGGACGGATCGGTTGTTCGCAAAATGTTTATGCTTGCACGAGGCGCTTGATTGTGGCAAAATCCGTTTGAATAAGGAGAAAACAGCATGACCAAACAGACAGTAGAAGGAAATGGCGGATTAGGCTCGGAAACTGGTCTTTCAGCCGATGAAATGTTATTTGACCGGATTTTTGAAGAGGGAGTGCTAGGCGATCAAACTGACCGAGCGCGCCGGCTTTTTGTGGACTACGGCGAACACCTTCAAGGAGATGTCGTCAATGTCCTGCATTTCGCGATCGGCAAAGATTTAGTCGTTGACGTACTTGACGAACTTGACCTGCATTATCAGACGAACCTGGAGCTTCAGGATCCGGAAGTAAGAGGTCTGGTTTATAATAGCGGCGGCCGCAACGAAACAGCTGATCTATTTGAACGTATTTATAGCCAAACGCTGGGACTTGGTCTGGAGCCGCAGGGTAGCAGCAGTTAGCCCTCTTTTTTCATGAATTGGCGGACGCTAGCGACGGTGTCCATAAACTGAGCCGGAAAGATAATCGTACTGTTTTTGTCGGAGCTGATCTCAGTCAAAACTTGTAAATTACGAAGCTGCAGGGCAATCGGGTGCTTGGAAATGACGTCGGCAGCTTTAGCTAGGGCGGCGGCGCTCATCTGCTCGCCTTCGGCGGCGATTATTTTAGCTCGTTTTTCGCGCTCGGCTTGAGCGGCAGCTGACATGGCGCTTTGCATGCTGATGGGCAGCTTGATATCTTTAAGCTCGACCATACTGACAACGACTCCCCATTTTTCAGTGGTTTTATCCAAAATTCCCTTAATTGCATCGTTGATTTTGACAGTTTGGCTGAGCACGTCGTCGAGCACGTTTTGGCCGATAACGTTTCTGACGGTTGTCTGGGCAATCTGATAAATTGCTGACAGCACATTTTCAATTTCCACGACCGACTTAACCGGATCGGCCACCTGGTAGTAGGCGACTGCCGCGACGTCAATTGAGACGTTATCTTTAGTGATGACTTTTTGCGAATCAACCGGCAGAGTAACGATACGCATACCGATTTTGCGGATATTGTCGATTAGCGGCACAATGAAACAGATACCCGGCTGGCGGACTTCCTTTCGTATTTTGCCCAATCTGAAAACGACCCCACGCTCATATTGTTTAATGATCTTAACGCTGCTGCCGCCGATAATGAAAAGTAGAACAATTAGTGCAAAGATGTATCCCATACAAACTCCTTATATGCATATCTTCCACCACTTTCTGTCGGTTGGCAAGAGTTACGGAGAGATTGTCTTAATAGAAGCAGGTCGTTAAAACAGATTCAGATCTTTCAATTCCGGCGGCAGGAAGCCTCGCTTATCTTTGAAGCCGCTTTGCCACTTGTAGTCTTTGTTATATCCAAGATCTTTCATTAGCTTAGTCGGAGCATTACGCAGGTGGATCGGCACCGGCAAATCGGCAAACTCTTTAGCAGTTTGCTGGGCTAGCATCAGCGCCTCGGCTACCTCTCGGGACTTCGGGGCTTTAGCCAGGACGCTGGCACAGTGGAATAGATTATACTGGGCCTCGGGCATGCCGATCCGCTCAACGGCCAGAAATGTCGACACTGCCAGGTTCAAAGCAGCTGAAGCGGCCAACCCGATATCTTCTGAGGCAAAGACAATCATCCGCCGGGCGATAAATTTAGGATCTTCGCCAGCTTGGAGCATCCGTGCCAGGTAATAGAGCGCGGCATTTGGATCAGAGCCGCGCATTGACTTGATAAAGGCACTGATGACGTTGTAGTGGTTGTCGCCTTTTTTATCATAGCCGGGAACCCGGGCTTGAGCGGCAGTCTCGATGACAGCCGGGCTGAGCGGCTGTTTGCCGGCAAGCTGTAAAGCCAGCTCGAGGTTGCCCAGCGCAATCCTCGCGTCACCGCCTGACAGCTCAGCCAACAGCTCAATGCTTTTGCTGCTCAGTCGTTGACGGCTAATTTTTTCAGCTTTAGCGGCTTTTTTAATGATGGTAATTATGTTTTCTTTACTTAGGGGCTCTAGGACCAGAACCCGGCTGCGGCTAAGCAGCGGTCCGATGATTTCGAAACTGGGGTTCTCGGTTGTCGCGCCGATAAGAGCTAGTGTGCCCTTTTCGACGTAGGGCAGAAAGGCGTCTTGCTGGGCTTTATTAAAGCGGTGGATTTCGTCAACAAACAATATGGTAGACATCCCCAAACGTTGGTTTTGCTCTGCCCGTTCAATGACTTTCAGTACGTCAGCCTTTCCGGCCGTAACGGCGCTCAGCTCGACAAACTCGCTGCTGGTCTCGCTGGCGATAATCCGGGCCAGGGTGGTTTTCCCCGAGCCGGGCGGGCCCCACAGAATAGCACTGGCTGGCTGCTTATGGTCAATAATCTCACTGATAATCTGGCCGGCACCAATAAGATGCTGTTGGCCGACTACCTCCGCTAAAGATTGTGGCCGCATGCGGTCAGCTAAAGGTCGACTGTCCATCTAAGTCTATTATACGGCGTTAATACTTAATCTGAGGATACCGGGCCTATCTATTAGTGTTACGGCGACCGGTAAATTTGAGCGGATGGCAAAACCAGTAGAAGATAAATGTCCAGCCGGCACCGTAAACCTTAGGAGTAAAAAACCTTTTGTCGTCCGGATTCCAATAGCGGCTTTTAGTGCGGGCAACCGTTGGTCGCCGAAAATCATAAGGCATCCCGAGAAACTTTTTTTTGGTTGCTCGCTTATTAGACGAATCCATGGGTGTTATTCTATTCCTGATGTATTTTGGTTTGATCTTGTCCGGGCTCTTCCGGAGATACCGGCAACGGTGAAGTATTGCTGGTTGTTTGAGCAGTAGGCTCGCTTTCAACTATTGGCGGGCTGGCGGTTTGGTTGGGCTCTAAAACAGTCCCCGGAGGGTGAACAGCATGGGTTGACCAAGGATATCGATCATCTTTGACAATGCTCTCGGCCGGCGTATTTTCCGGATTATCTGCGAGGTGCTCATTTGCTGCTATCTGTTTTTCGAATTTTTTACGGAATTTGGACCAGACTATCATCGCGAGAATCACTACAACTATTAGCAGGGATATCCCGCCAAATTTCAAAATCTGGGACAGGGTCGTGTGGGAAGCCGCCAGGCGGAAAGATAAGTTTTGGGTCGGCTGGCTTGATGACAATTCGATTTTGGCTGTCTCGGCTTTGGTGCTGGGCGGTTTAATAGTAGCGGTGAAATTGCCGGGGCTAAGACCGGCAAAGACTGCAATTCCTTTTTTGTTGGTGACACTGCTGTCGCCGTCGATAGTGACTTTGACGCCAGATGCCGGACTGCCGTTGGCGTTTGTGATTTTAATATTAAAGGTAATTTCGGGCGTAAGAGTTAATGTCTGAGACGGCGAAGTTTGAGTAGTAGATGTAGTTGTTGGCGTTGGCGTTGGCGTAGTGCTTGTCGACGGAGCGGGCGTAGTGGTGGATGTGTGGGTTGGAGTCGGAGTCGGTGTTGAGGATGGAGTTTGTGGAGTAGGAATCTGATTGACGTTTTCCCATAAATATCCCGCCGGATGACAACGCGCAGTCGATGCGCCGACCACGAAGTCGACATAACCTCCGGGACTCTCGGCGTAGACATCTGAGTCGGGCATGGTCGAATAAGAGCTGATGGCGGTATCGGGTACAAGGCCGGAATTACCGGTTATATCGACATTGACGTGCCATAGAGGAACCGGGTATAGGGTATTGCCGTTGTTGTCCCAGAATTCTACCCATGTTCCGCCGCCGTCACGGAAACTTGCCGGCGTGCCAGCGCTAGCCCGCGGAAATCGTATGCTGCCGATATACTGTTCAGCTTGTCCGGGGAAAGTCACATAATAAGCAAACCAGTCACCTGTACCGTCATAGTTTGTCCTGACCATTCGAACCGAATATTGCCCGACTGGCAGATTGCCAAAGCTGTGCCGCAGACTGATATACTGCGCTCCGACCTCTGTGCCATTCGTGTCATATGAACCGGGTCCAAGTTCGATGTTGCTCATATCAGATGTATTCCACTGCGAGAAGATAGCCAATCCGGTAGTCTGCAGTCCGAAATATTGTCCGGTGTTATCGATATTGGCGTCGTACAGCTGGAGATATTCGTCGCTGGTATTACCGGGGTTGTTGAATATATTAATTTTGAATTGGACGGAGGAAATACTTTGCGATGTATCAAAGTGCCAATTAGTGTAAGCCATACCGCCAACTGGCTGGGACGGATAATTTGTAGGTGGTATGCAGGAATCGGCATATACCTGGCTATTGGGAGTTGTGCTAAGTGTGACCCAAAACACGGCTGACAGCATTAATGCGCAGAGGCATGACATAAATAACAGTTTGAGGGAGCTGAGGGGATTTTTGATATTTGTTTTCACGACTATTCTGATTTTCTATCAGTAGCTTATACCATCTATTGATCATAATTCAATGAATAAGGCAGATTATGGCTAAGGCAGACCAAATTCGGGTTATAAACAACCGGCTAGCCCAGGGCCGACCAAGCTCTTTATGTTATCTTATATGAGACACATGTATACCCAAGTACCAACCAGACATCGTCGTCCTCCAACCCAACGGCAGCCATCACACTCCAAACGGTATTTCAGCTATCTGCTAGTGGCTGCACTGCTGATCATTGTAATTCGAATAGCCATCACCCATTCCTCTTCGGCTATACCAGAGGTCAAGTCAGGCATTATCGGCTATTGCCTGGATGATCACCGGGGCAGGTTAGTTGAGAATAACCCAGTTGATAGCTGGAGCTGTAATGGCACGGCGGCTCAGAATTGGACTGTCGCCGGCGATACGATTACTCATGATAAGAATTATTGTTTAAGTGTCGCCGGTAACGGTAGTCAGGCCGGTGATAAAATTGTCCTGGCCGACTGTGACGGCTCATCTGGACAGGTTTGGGCAAGTGCGGTCGATGGCTTGGAAAATCCTGACAGCGGCCGGTGCCTTGCTATCCCATCAGACAAAACCAGCGCTCAGCTAACTCTTGCTTCTTGCGGCGAACTGACTCTGCCTAATGAGGCCTGGCAAGCGGCCGGATATCACAAGAATGACACTGCCGGAGCAAGTATTTCCTGCAGCGGCACGGAAGGGCAGAAAGTTGCTTGCTATGCCGCTAAGCAGTGGGTTGTTTGGAATTCCGGGACCGTCAATCATAGTATTTTGCTAAATGACTATTCAGACGACAATGGTTATGAAGAATGGTGCGCTGATTTTATCAGTTACGTCTATCAGCAGGCCGGCTATCCTTTTCACTATGGTGAACGCGATGGCTGGGATGAATATCTTGCCTATAACATTCAGAACCAGGGCGGATTTACCTATCACGCGGCAGCCGGCTATACGCCCCGAGCTGGTGATGTTGCCTACTTTGATTACAGCGATGGCCACGTTGAAATAGTCGCCGTGGGCGGGACAAAGCCGATTTTCATATACGGAGATTCAGGCACAACTGATCCTTCGACCGGCAATGGTGATATGGCCGAGAATTCTATTACCAATGACGGGACAAAAGGGCAGGTAATTTATTACTTATCACCAAGCTAAGGCGTGCTGCATTATTTAACTTGGGGAGCTGATTGATTAGGGGTTTGTAGCCACTGTAGTTGAACATCGAGAAAACGCTGTTCCCAGCCTTCAGGTCGTTCAGACTTGGGCATCGCATCGATTGCCTGGTAGGTCACGGACATCCGTCTTTGATTGGGCCGCTGGTCCGGCGGGTCGCCCCGTCCCATCAGATGTTCAAAAAGCGGCATGTGAATACTTTTATTTCGATCCATGGGCATATTTATCGGTTCTTCCGATCCGCCTTGTTCCCTCGCGTAAGCCTTGCGAGCGATAAATTGTTTTCTGGATGTGGGCTGATGAGGTTGTCTGTGCCGTTTCGGTCTAGGTTCTGTTTCTGAGGTCTCAATCAAGGTAGGCTGAATCGGGCCTTCTTTTGGTTGCTGGCTGGGTTTTTTGAGCCCTTCTTTTGGATTAGCTTTGGGCCTTGTCCGTAAATTTAAAGTGACCGGTTCGGCTTCCAATAGTTCAGCAGATGAGATTTGTTCTTCTGCCGGGGCTGACTCAATATCTGCCTGGGGTTCCGTCAGCAAGCTGCCGCTAATTGTCCCGGTGGCTGGTGGGGTAATTTCAACCAGCGGGCTTGAACCAATATTTGCTAAAACTTCTGCCAGCAAACTGTCGGTAATTGTGATGGTACTTGGCGTCTTGTCTGACAGTTCAGTTGCGCTAGATAGCGCTTCGTCTAGGCCGAAGGCCTCGATCATCAACTGGTCAATCTGTTCAATGGTTTGTCTGAGTAGCCCGTCTGCCTCAACCATGGCTTGGCCTAATCTGGTGAGAACCCTAGGATCGGTTTCTCTCGATCTTATCGCATCAAATCGATTAATTTCATCGCTGATAATTCTAGCCGTAAAAAAGGCATTATCTGTATATGCCTCAACTAAGTCGCGTTCAGTTGGAGCTATTTGATCCAGCGTGGCCATTAAGCACAATTTAACATACAATCAGTAAATTACAAGCTTTATTTGCAGCGGCTACCTTGACAACAATTATCTCGCGAGGGGCGTTATAACCTTAAGGCAAGATAATATTCCTTGATAGCAAGTATGTATAGATTTTTTTACTCCAGCTAAAAATATACCTATCACTAAATCATAAACAGATAATACGTATTATCTATATTGCCTAAGCATTATGGTGAAAGATAACTTAAAAAAATCATAGAACCGGAGGTGAATTAAGAATTTCAGTAAATGGTGCCGGGTTGGGAGCAATCGGGTTCCCTAACCAAATTGACGGATTATAGTTAAAGGTTTCAGCCGGCTGTCCATTACCTGCAGTGCCAGCATTTCTTTCCAGCTTCACGCCATAAGCTGTAAATGTACCATTAACAGTTAAGGCTGTAGCGCATTGATCAGGCGTCGCTTCACTGCCGATTGCAGAAGTGTCGCAGTCATCAATTATGCCGGTATTGCTTGCGCCTGTCGGTTCGGCAACATAGATACCATCCAATTGAGTGACTTGGTAATTGATATATATGTTACCCTTAACAATCAACTGAAAACTCGGCACCATACTTATCGATGACCAGGGGCTACCCGCATACGCTATGCCTGGCAACCCATTTGTCGGACTATCGATATATACATTACCATTCACAAACACTTTAACTGTAGTGCCGGCTGGGATTTGTTCGTCCGGTGTAATGATTAACGTACCTCCAATAGGCACAAAATTATAGCTAGTTACAGTACCCGAATTGATCAGATTACTCAGGTTAATCGTCTGATCGGTTTGTGCAGCTGAAGAGGGTTTAAATTTATCATAATAATCTTCAATTGGCGGTACGGTGCCGAAGTTACCACCATAACAGTAAGATTCGTAGTCTGCACAGGTTGAGCTCATATCCTGGGAGAAGGACAACCCGGTGGGCTGTTGCGCCAGATTACCGACAGAACTGGCAAAACCATTGATGTCGCCCAATGCATAAACCGCAAACTGGCTGCCGGCACCACCATAGTTTGGGGCGCCGTTGTTCCAGCTGAATATACCGGCTGTCGAAATTGGCGCTAATGCTCCGGTGATCATGTCAAAACTACTTCCGGCAGAGGCATCTCCTCCTATTACCGAAACAAATGGCTGATCATAAATCTGAACGGTTGC
>DATKGL010000031.1:0-3829 GCA_035510795.1 Patescibacteria group bacterium | reverse complement strand
TTTACGCAGTTCCAGACCCAGGTGGTATCAGCTAGAAAACAAACCCTAGAAACAAAAGCAGGGCTCCTGTCAAGCCCTTGCTACCTCTGTTATGATATTTGGCCTCTTAAAAAAGTTCCACAATTTATCTGGCGGAGAGGGAGGGATTCGAACCCTCGCAGGTTGTTTCGCAATGCTTACCGAGCTATTACTAGCACCCTCTACCGAGTCCGCAACTCGGCCCCTTAAGCCACTTGGGTACTTCTCCATTTTCAATTTGGTGTCACTAAAAAGGTCACACCAACCTTACCAGGAGGCAGGTGTCGATAAGACTTCTACCCCTTTTCAGGAGAGCTGGCGTTAACCCGCGCTCCTGATAAGATTGCTGTGACCTTATTGCTTATCGAGATGACGACGCCAGTCGTTTTTATGAAAGTCCCGGACGTCTGAAACGTCGCCTGCCACCAATATAGCCCTACAGGTCAAGCGGATCAAGCCATCTAATGCTGTATTATTTAGTACATAAAAGCATAAGCGCTGTCAACTACCGAACTTGGATGAACGTCCAGAACTTGCTAGCCCCTTAGCTATTGCCGGATTGCTTAAAGCTTTCATAAAGCTCATCAAGCGCTTCGGAATCTGTTGATGCTAGTCGGCGATAAGTGGCTTTCATATACTCGAGCATCTCTTTGGCGAACTCCCTGTTGGCATTTTCAGGGTGAAAGGCGCGTAAATAGTTCAACATGCCGTCGATATCTTTTTCGGTAATTTCGTAGCCGCTCATATAGTCCTCAGTATACATCGCTGTGATGCCTCGGTCAGCTTAAAAATCTATCAATCTCTACAAATCGCGCCATCTGCCAGGCCAACCGCACTGACTCGATCCGGCGCATAACCTCGCGGCTGTTGTTCTGGGAGAGGATATTGAGGGAGCCTTCGTACAAGATACTTCTATCAAGTATGGCTAGTTTCCTGTGATGGCTGTCGGTGTATACAACCTGCACGCCGATGCGTTGTAATGATGCTAATGAGTCGAGGGCATCCTCACGAGCATACTTTTCTTCATGCTCTTGCGGGTTCCGCGTGTTGATGACCACCCTGACCTTACGCTCTTTGAGCTTTTTCAACGCCGGCATCAGCTGGGATATCCGCCGGTGGGTGATAAACGGGCTTTCAATGATGACTTCGCCGCCGCATTTATCCAGGTCCTTGATGAAAGTGCCGTAAAAGGTGTCTTCATTGAGCAGACTGGAGTTTAAAATTTCGCTTGGCGAAGACTGACGATTGAGTATACTAAACATTGCCAGCCCCCTCATCTCCAACACCTAATTCCTCAAGTCGCTGGCTCATTAACACTAATTCAGCCCATAGGGTTTTCCAATGCAGGGCCCGCAGGGTCCCCTAACTGGATTCGAACCGAACTGAATAGTCGCCTGATTTTTAGGCTCGCCTTACTTTAGCTTACCCCTGTTATTTGTCAAGTTTTTGCGTATATTTTATGTGCGATATGTGATACAATAAGACTATGAATAGCAGGAAAGTTATTAATGTAGATGAAAATAGCCAAGAGTTCCGGCTTGAGCTGGAACGACGCATTAAACTTGCTAAAAATCCTAAAAACCGCATACCGCTCAGCCAGGCCAAGAAAGATATTCTAAAGAAATATCAGGAACTTGCTGGTGCAAAAGTATAGCGTCAATCTTACAGAAGATGCCGAGAACGACATAGCCGAGCTAATGGCATTTTATGAAGAGCTAGTGGATACTGAATCGGCGGCGAAATTTTTTGATGAAGCTATGGAAACCGTGGCGAACTTGGAAAACTTGCCACGAGCCAATGCCGTATTCAAAGACGATCCGGATGTGCGCAAAGTTCAGATGGAAAATCACAAAGTTGCGATAGTTTATCTTGTGGATGACGATCGTTTTGAAGTGATTGCAGTACGTGCCTATCATCAGATGCAAAACCCTGCCCAATATCAAGAATCGGTACGTGAACGTATACGTAAACTGCACGAAAAGGCGTAACTAGTAATCTACAGGATATACTGTAGGCATGGGAAAAATACTGGCAATTGGTGACATCCACACAAAGATCTGGATTATCGAAAAAGTTTCTAAAGTCATCAACGACTACGATAAGGTTATTTTCTGTGGTGATTATGCAGACGACTTTAGCGCTAGTCCGCAATATACCCTAAATACCTGGAATACTCTAAAAGATCTGCAGACTAAAAACCAAGGCAAGGTTGAGCTCGTTACAGGTAATCACGACTACATATATGTCAACGATACGCCTTCATTGCAATCTGGCTACAATCCTATGACACAAGTTTTAATCGATGCCCCAGAAAATAAAAATCTGAAAGTGTGGCTTACTGACTTGCCTGTTATTGTAGAAATTGACGGTGTTGCTTATTCTCATGCGGGAATAGCTAATGAGTGGTCTGGCGTAGAAGATGTAGGTGGTCTATGGAACGACATGAGCCCTATCTGGGCAAGACCTGGGGGCAGTATTACATACAAGGATACGCCTCAAGTATTTGGGCATACTCCTAGTGAGACTTGTTATGAAATTGAACACGGAGTGTGGTGTATCGATACATTCTCTACGATGCCGGATGGCAGCACTTTTGGCGACGGATCGGTGCTGCAAGTTATTGATGGCGAGAAATTCTCTAAACTGTATCTGGAATAATTAAGCGCATAGAGAGGTTAAAAGTGTATGAAGCCAAGAGTATCAAAAGCCCGAGCAGAAAAAGCAACCAAACCGTTAAAACGTGGAGATATCGCGCTCTTAAAAGGTAATCCCAAGAGGGTTCAGCAACTTGCTGAGTTTACGGATAAAAATCGGACCGTCATGGATGAATACTATGAAGTTACCGAACTTTTTCAAGCTGGGCAAGTTTCTTTGACGAAAACTAAACAGTCCCTGAGGCAACTTATCAAAATTGACAAGCAGTTCCTTGATTCATATTTGTACCTTGCTCAGATCGAATATGATGCAGAAAATTACGAAGACTATTCACGTTTAGTGTGGGAGGCATATCTCAAGGCGGTGCAAATGGTCGCAAATATGGACGGGGATTATCCAAAAAGTTTACCGTGGGGGTGGCTTGAAAACAGGCATATCGTACGGGCACTATGTAATTTTGCCTTACTGCAATGGGAACAGGATCATATTAGGCTATCCCTAGAGATTTACCGGAAGTTACTTGCTTCCAACCTTAACGATAATATAGGCGCGCGGTATAGTATTTTGGCAATTCGGCTTGGTTATGGTTCTGACTACGAAGCGTTATTTTTGCCCGACTCAGGACCAATAATTGGGCTGGATGCTAAGAAAATGGACGCCTGGTTTGATGCAAATGCTTCAAAGTTTTCTAATGAGTTTGTTGATTTTCTCGAAAACACAAAACAATACGAATAACCGAAGTACTTTTGGCAAATAAAATCCAAGACAAGGACAGGTCACGGAACCCGGTCGGCTTCAATGCTGCTTGGTTGCTGTAGGGCTTATTGGTCGTTTCTCGAACCAGATAACAGAGACAAACAAGTATACTGAGACTTTTTTCCTAGTTCCAACAACCGCATAACATAATTCTACTTTAAGGAAACTGGACTCGAACCAATTAACAGATAAGAGGCAGTATGACAAAAATAAGAAAACCAGATCTAGGAACCTGGTCTACCTCTGTTGGTGCTTGGTCTGGCTCGGCAAATGGTTCTTGTTCCAAACTTTTGAAGAGTTAGATAGTGTTAAAGATAAGGAGTATGACGCACAACAAACTCGGCAACTGATTGATAGTTTAGGCTCCCCTAACCCATCTGATATTACTATATCTATACCA
>DATKGL010000030.1:0-15781 GCA_035510795.1 Patescibacteria group bacterium | reverse complement strand
ATCGGACAGAGTCGGTTGGTTACCGGCCCGGACCAGGACCGAAACGCTCGTGTTGGCTGGCACTGTAGCTGAGTAAGTTAAGTTACCCCAGTTCTCACCTAGCCCGGTGTTATATATGTTGGAGACGAGGGAGCCGGTAGTGGGGTATTGCACTTGTTCCGAAGCAAAGCTTGCAAAATTATTAGACTCCGACTTATAGCTGGCCGCGATCCAAGCTGAGTCTCGAAGCACTGTTGAAATTCTAAATTCATCAAGTGCCCCCCATTGCTGCCCGCCACCTTGATAATTACCAAAATAAGCAATAGTATCGTTGGATTTCCAGTTAATCGTTCCTACTGACAGACCATCAATATAAAATGTGGAGGTGCCATTTGAATTATTCCCGGCTACAGCTATATAGTGCCAGCCTGTAGTCAAACCAGAAATTGTATATCCTGAATAAATCCAGGCTCTTCCACCGGCATTATCATAAGAGCCAAGTTGATTACTGCTATTAAGTAATAACTGGTGGTCGTTAGCTCCCCTTACTAAAGTCCGCCATCCTGAAGAAGAAGCTACTAATGGATAATAGAACCAGCCCTCAATAGCATATGAAGTGTTATTAAGGCTAATAGGTGAGACTGAATCCATGTCACCGCTACCGGCATAATCCATAGCACTTCCCAAAACACCGGTAGTAATTCTTGTAGGAGATCCTTCAACTACCCCAGCATTGTTGTTTAAAGTTGAGTCACTATTATTTCCTGAGGTTTCATTTAGGTGCCAGATTCCAGCATAGCCAGAATCCCAGACTCCTGTTTTATTTTGGGCGTCAGTGGCACTTGAATTGCCGTAATACATATAAATACTGTCTATTGTTGTAGAAGCATCTATCTCGGGGACATTGACCCAGATGTAGGCCAGTTTGTTGGTCGAACTCCATGATTCTATCTGATAACTTAATACGGTATTGCCGTCTGAAGCTGAAAAACGGATATCCTGGCCGAGAGATTGAGCATGCGAAAAATTGAAGTTTGAGGCAGTCAGCTCAACCAATAGAGGGAAATTAGTCAGAGTATCCGGGGTAACTCCCAAATTGGCGGCGGTGTTGTTGAAGGTTATATTTTGGCGATATCGCCAAGAACTAAATGAACTACCCCAATTACTAGTTTGAGCCAGTGCCGCTTGATTGGCGGTACTGGTAGTAACATTACTTGCGGATGAGTATTGGTTAGAAGTACTGGAGCCTACTCCGCCGCTCCAGTCAGTCTGGATCCAGGTAGATAGAGCAAGTACGCCATGCAGCTGTAAGACGACGACAGTCACTAGGGCTAAGGTAGCTAGGATAGAGCTGACTATGTAAAGGTGTTTATGGTACTGCCATTCTGCCCAGCGGGCATACCAGCTAAACTTTTGCTTCAACAACCTATGTATAACCCCAGCCGCTTTAAGTAGGTTTAACGCTGTCAAGCGCCACAGTAAAAGGAACGTCCGATTAATACTTTTCGATCGTCTATTTAGTATCAGTTTTAGTTTTACTAATTTTATTTTGAAACGGGTCACCAAAAAATCACTCCTATCTTGGAGTTATGATTAAAGCTTACGTTAAAACCTCTGATACTTCAAGTGGTGGCAAGGTAAGCAACTATTTGAGTTCAAACTTCTTAACCAAGGTTAGCCAATAATTAATTAAACTGGCTTAATTGTCTAACTATGACCGCGCTCAATAGAACCAATCAATCGCCAACCACAACTCTATATACAATCTTAGCTAGGCTGGGACGTTGGTATTAAAAATTAACTAGTTGTTTTAATACTAAATTAGAATCTGTTGTCAGATTGGCCGTCGTGTCGGTCATTAGAACCGCGGTCGTTATATGAAGGTCGTCGGTCTTCCCTTGGGCGGGCTTCATTTACTGCAATGGCTCGGCCTTCAAGTTCTTTGCCGTTTAAATCAGCGATAGCTTTCTTCGCTTCGTCATCGCTGCCCATTTCGACAAAACCAAAACCTTTTGAACGGTTTGAGTACTTATCAACAATTACTTTTGCTGATTGTACTGTCCCGACAGTTTCAAATAGTTCGCGTAACTGATCATCAGTTACCGTATAAGCTAGGCCGCCTATAAATAAGTTAGTTGCCATTTATTACCTCTTATTTCTCGAGGTAACATGGTATTCCAGTTAGCTGCTCCTCATCGAAAACTTTTAAATATTATTCCTAGAACGATTCTAAAAAACGAACACGTAGCAGCTTCTTTTCTAGATTCTTTACTATAACACTATAAAAGTCATAAAAGCAAGAGATTTAACAGAGAAAAATCATTTGAGTAACCCTACTGGATAATATTAAGGGCTTCTTTTTTATCTTTTTCGCTGACGAATAACTTAACCCCTGACGAAACTGCCAAAGAAGGATAACTACTACTGTAGCTACCGCCAACCACAAAAGCCTTAATGCCATAACTTTCCAGTAAATTCTTGCTGAGCTCAGCCAAAGCGACGGAATCATAAACTTTAATACAAACTGGTTCAGCCATGCTTTAAAATCTCCAATTTAGCATTAGTATAATAAGCCTCAACTAGTAGCATCACGCCGGAGAAATAGAATCCAGGCCACAATCCAACACACGACTAAGTAGCCGCCAAAAATAAATGCTCCTTTTAGGGGGGAAATACTGGTGTTGTAGCTCTGTCCTTGCCCGATAACTTCGTGAAGCGCGCTAAATGGTAGGTAGATGACATGTTTTTTAAGTAATAGACTGAGCAATCCCTCCACAGTATCCGGCCCGACCAATAAAACAATGATAGCTCCGACTTGATTTCTGATCAGTGCGCCAAGCACTAAACCGGCCATGGTATAGCCCCAACCAAAAAACAAGCATCGCCATAACAGATTGCCATAATTGAGGGTTTGGTGGACCAGTTTCAGGTGATGGGCATGAATTCCAAGTACGGATAAAACGGGTGAAATAGCAGAAAAGAAGAGCGTGAAAACAACCGCTAAGACACTTGCTGCCACAATTTTTGCTAGCAATACCTTATTGCGGTTATTTGAAAGTGTTAGTGAATACATGATGGTGTTGTAGCGGTATTCGTTCGTAAAAAGTAAGAGCGCGATTAGTGCCGCAAAGATTGAGACGGCAGCGGCTGTACCCTTTATGTCGTTGGCTAAGGTATTCGGGTTGAGCAGGTCGAGTTTATCGATGTGCCACCCCGAGACAAAGAAAGCGACAAAAACCATCAAAACCAACACAAACGCAAAAATAAAATAGGTTGAACGGACAGTGAATAATTTTTTTAGTTCTGCTTTTAGCTCAACGATCATAAATTACCGCCTTTCTGGTCGTGAGCCTTAAATTCCTCAGAACCTTCTGTCAATTCCAAAAAGACATCTTCAAGTGAGGCATGACGGTTGGCCAGTTCCAGTACTGTAATGCCGGCCCCGTAGGCCAGTTTTCCGATTTCGTCGGTTGTTGCTCCCGAGATTTCCAGCCCCCCATCGACTGGTTTGGCAATTTTTGATTTATCCTGCATGATTTTTTCAAGCTTAGTAAGACTGCCGGCACGGACATAGACACTAGATTTGGCGTTCCCCGAAACCAGACTCTTGATTGATGTGCTGGCAATCAGCTTACCTTTTCCGATGACGATGACGTTATCTGCCATCTGCGACATCTCACTAAGTAAATGACTTGATACGAAAACTGAATTACCATCATCGGCGTATGCCTTAAGGAATTCTCTTAACCAGACTATGCCTTCAGGGTCTAACCCATTGGCTGGTTCATCAAGCAACAGATGCTTGGGCTTAGCTAAAATCGCTGCCGCAATTCCCATTCGCTGGCTCATGCCTAAGCTAAATTTACCAGGCGCTTTCTTGGCGACATCTTTCAGACCAACAATTTCAAGCACTTCATCTACTCTGGTGGCAGGAATATTACCAGCAGTTGCTAAAATTTTTAAATGATTCCGGGGGGTACGGGTTGGATGGTAGGCTTTAGCCTCGAGCAATATGCCGACAACTTTTGATGGCTCAGCATAATTGCTTAAACGTTTTCCGTCAAACTTAGTTGAACCTGGACCACTAGCCAGCCCCAACATCAGTCGCATAGTTGTTGATTTACCGGCGCCATTAGGCCCCAGGAAACCGGTAACTTTTCCGGTTTCGACTTCAAATGAAATGTCATCAACGGCAGTTGTTTTCCGGAAGTTTTTACTTAAATGGGCGGCCTTTATCATGTAGATTTACTATACACTACTACGGTGTTATTCCGATCTGACGGCTCGAAAATCAACACTTACATCCAGGGCAAGTATTTGGGAAAAATAATTTTCGAGACTAAATTGAGCAGGTTTAGTGCAGTAAGTATCTACTAACAACGAAATAGCCCACAATGAAAAAGGTTATCTCGGCATAAATTCCCCAGGGTCTCTCGCACCACTGAATTTTTGCATGGAACTTCCCAAAAAACGATGAAACATATGGCTTCCCTTTATGCCAAAAATAGAAGTATCTGCTTAACCACTCAAAGTCTGGTGATACCGCCAATACAGCCGCCGCGAAAGTAGTCCAAACTGTGAAGTTAATGGTAAAAACCAGAATAATAAGCCCAACTAGATCTAAGACTTCCATAACCATGAAACGTCTTTGCCTCAGGGCATAAGCAAATCCTCTTGGGGCATAACCAAAGTGCGGCAGGGCGTCTAACACAAAATGCGATGCAAACGCTAAAGGAAGAGCCAAAGCCGGCTGGTGAATAGCTAAAGCAATCGCACTACCAGCAAGGACGTGGTTAGCAGCAGTCATTACAAGTTAGTATAACGCTGCCGGCTCAGACTCGAATGCAAATAAATTTGATATGATCTAAATATGTCAGATTCAAAGTTCCCAAAAGATTTTTTTTGGGGGGCCAGTACATCCAGCCATCAAGTTGAAGGTGATACAAACAACCAATGGACAAAATGGGAAAAAGAAAATGCTGAAAAATTATCTTCTACTGCTCGTAAAAAATTAAGCTGGTTGCCAAATTGGCAAGCTATTGCCAAAAGCGCTTCAGACCCCAATAACTACATATCAGCCAATGGGATAGAGCACTACTCTCGCTATAAAGAAGATTTCCAATTTCTAACCGAAATGGGAATGAATGCCTATCGTTTCGGGATTGAATGGTCGCGGCTAGAGCCGGTTAAAGGTCAATGGGACAAACACGAATTGGCCCACTACCACGAATATATCGCAGAGCTTAAGGCGGCCAATATAGAGCCATTTGTGACGCTATGGCACTGGACCCTACCGCTTTGGTTTACCGATAAAGGTGGTTTTTCGAAGCGGGAAAATATCAAGTACTTTGTTAATTATGCGAAAAGAATTGCCAAAGAATTCGGTGACGAAATTCGCTATGTCATTATTCTAAATGAGCCAAACGTCTACACCGGTTTTAGCTATCTGGCTGGTGCTTGGCCGCCACAAAAAGTGAATCCCCTGGCCGCTTATAGGGTTTACCGAAACCTGGCTATTGCGCACAACGAAGCCTTCATAGCCATTAAAAAGCTAGCCCCCGAAATTAACGTCGGAATCGCGGCCCAACTGAGTGATGCTCGAGCTTCCCATCCCTCCAACCCAGTTAATGCTATCTTGATCAAGTCATATATCTATATTGGCAATTGGTGGTTTCTCGACCGAATTAAAGACAGCTTAGATTTTATTGGTCTGAATTATTACTTCACTGAGTATAGAAATTGGTGGGGAAAAACGGCTAATCCCAAGAGCCCAATCAACGATTTGGGCTGGTATATGGAGCCGAGCGGTATTTATCCCTTACTAATTAAACTCTGGAACCGGTATAAAAAACCGATCATTATTACAGAAAATGGATTAGCTGATGCTAAAGATACTCATCGGCAGTGGTGGCTCCAAGAAACCATCCAAGCATTGCAAAAGGCGCTGGCTGACGGGGTAGACCTCAGGGGCTATTTACACTGGAGTTTATTGGATAATTTTGAGTGGGCCTATGGTTGGTGGCCAAAATTCGGGTTGGTAGCTGTTGATCGAGAGACAATGCGACGCACTCTGAGACCCAGCGCTAAATGGCTGGCCAAGACGATCAAAACGACATGTTCAAAAAAGTAAATAATTATCAGTTAATTGCCGCCCTAGTTTTTGCGACTTGTTTTGCTATTGCCGGTATTCATGTGTTATCAAATTCTAAAGCTGCTTCTCCCTCTGTTGCCATGGAAGCTGAAAATGGAAGCTTGACGAGTCCGGCTACGGAACAGGCCGACGTAAATGCTTCTGGCGGGGAATTTGTCCAGTTTGGGCCGTCAATTCCGACTGGTGTCCCCGGCAGCTGGGCATTAGTTTTTGACGATGAGTTCAATGGCTCATCATTGAATACAACGACATGGTCGCCTGACTGGTTTGGTTCTGGCAATACCCAAAACCAAACAGTGATGGACTCATCAAATGTAAGTGTCTCGAGCGGTGATTTAAATCTTGTCGTTACCGGTGGCACTGGCGGTCTAGTCTCGACTAATCCATCAGACGGGCAATCTGGACATAGCGGTTATCAATTTACCTATGGTTTTGTTGAAGCGCGCATCTACCTGCCTGCCTCGGGCAGTACGATAGCTAACTGGCCAGCTTGGTGGACGAACGGCCAGAGCTGGCCGACTGACGGTGAAATGGACGTCATGGAGGGGCTTGGCGGTTCTGCTTGTTATCATTTCCACGACTCATCAGGTGGTCCCGGCGGCTGCGCCAGCGGAAATTACTCCGGCTGGCACATCTATGGCGCCAACTGGCAACCGGGGGTCGTAACATACTACTATGACGGGACTGAGGTTGGATCTATTAACTCCGGCATAACATCTCAGCCGATGTATCTTATCCTAGAAAACTCCACTGGCTCCTACGGAGGAACAGTCGTCACTCCAGCTACAATGAAGGTTGATTACGTTCGAGTCTGGCAATAATACCCGTGCGGCTTTAAATATCAGTTTGAGCTGTCAGATGCCCAAGTGTCATAAAAACACGATCGACCACTTTGTTATCACTCTTTCGGGTCATTGGGACTCTGTCTACTTCTATGAACCCATTTTGGTCATAGGGTCTTAGCGCATGTTCATTGTCGCCCCAAGCCGCCAGCCACACGCCCTTGTTGCCAATTAACGCGCCATGCGTGTCCAGAATTGATTTGGTATAAAAACGGGCATAGCCATGCCCGGCAGTTTCGCCGTAAATACGAATAGCAAACGTCGTCTCTGCCCCAGGAATAATGGGTTCTTTTTTATTCTTGTCTGGTTTTCCCGGCCTCATCCAACCTAAGCCGGCTAATGTCAATGCGCTGTCTCCGGTATGTCTCACAAGCGGCAAAGATAAACGTCCTTTTTCTGCCCAGTCTATTATTGACTCAATGCTCTCAAAACGGATCTCAGCATCATCCTGGCAAAATAGTCGGACTGCTGCTTCGTCCGAAGCTTCAACAAGCTGTTCTGCTAATGCAAGGTCCAACCCCTGCACCACAAACAAGCCGTTTTTATTAAGTTCGGTCTGATCGATGGTCTCTGGGATAGGAATGACCTCTTTGACTAGCCCGGAAGGATAATTAGCCACAATAATCTCCACAGTTTAAACTTACGATATTATGCAACTAATTCATATATTAATCAATAACCATACGGGGCGACTGCCTCCACGACAAGTAAACGGCTAGCTGTAGATTCATTGTGCCCAGGGATAGGAATATCAATCAACCAACTTTACATACAATTTGCCGCTTGCTAATATCAGCATAAGGATAAGCGACAATAATGCAGACCGAGACACAAACAAATAGTGAGTTGCCCGCCCCAAGAAAACGAAAATTGCCGGGCGGATTTAAGCTGTTAACTGTTATTTTATCGGTTATTGTTATCGGGCTGGTACTAGTCATTGTGCTTGTCTGGAAACCATGGCAGCAAAACATTAAAGCCTCGGACAGAGTGGTTACGGTTACCGGTGAAGCAACACTTACCGCGACTCCGGACGAATATACATTTACGCCTACGTACGATTTCACGAGTTCTGATCAGCAAACTGCTCTATCTCAATTAACAGCTATGAGTAATCAGCTTGTTAGCAAGTTAAAGTCACTAGGTGTGCCATCTAAAGATATTCAAACCAGCTCGAATGGCTATAATTCGGGTAATAATTTGCCAGTACTACCGGTACCAGTCTCACAAGACAACGGCCAATACACCTATGAGCTAGACCCGACAATTACTATAGATGGCAACACTAACCTTGCTCAGAAAGTCCAGAACTATTTAGTTACAACTAATCCAACAGGTGACGTCAGCCCGTCAGTAGATTTTAGCGCCGCTATGCAAACCAGCCTTGCAAATAAAGCTAGAGGTCAGGCTGAACAAAATGCTAGAGCCAACGCTGAACAATCCGCCAAGAATTTAGGATTTAAAATTGCAGCTGTTAAGACCGTGGTCGACAATGGCCTGAACAACAACAATTACGTAACACCTTGCAGTGCTACACCGGGTAGTAGCGGCGCGGCATCAAGTAGTATTTGTGCCGGATCAAACTTAAGCGTAAGCTCCGGTTCAGGCCAGAGTTTAAACCTCCAGCCAGGTCAGAATCAGCTTTATTATTCTGTTCAAGTCCAATACTATATCGACTAAGCATTAGACGTTACGGTAGCCAGGGCTATTTGCTGTTTTCAGTTAGTGCATCAGCAATAACCTGTTTTCTCTATCGGTGCCTGCCATAGTAAACATCCCCTGATAGATCCATAGTTATGATAAGCTTTTATAATGAACGCATTTGAGACAGTGGATTTAGTGAAGCGATTTGGCGATTTTAAAGCTATAGACGGTATTTCGCTAACTGCACCAGAGAACAAAATATTCGGTCTGCTTGGTCCTAACGGCGCTGGAAAAACTACCACCATAAAAATTCTGAGTACGCTTTATGCCCCCGATGGAGGTTCTGCCAAGGTTCTTGGTATTGATGTGGTCAAAGAACCCGAAAAAGTTCGACAAACCATCGGTCTGGCCGGACAGTATGCTGCCGTCGATGAATTTCAGACCGGGTATGAAAATGTTTATATGACAGGCCGTCTATATGGCTTGAAGAGAGCCGAAGCCAAAAAACGCACGAATGAACTACTTGAAAGATTAGATCTCGCAGAGGCTGCCAATAAACCAGTCCGAACCTACTCTGGCGGTATGCGCCGTCGCCTCGACGTTGGCGCAAGCTTGGTCGGGCGCCCAAAGGTTCTGTTTTTAGATGAGCCAACAACCGGGCTTGACCCGAAATCACGTCGCGACATCTGGCAAATAATTAGAGAGCTGATCCAAGAAGGCACATCAATACTGCTCACCACCCAATATCTTGAAGAAGCAGACGAACTAGCCGACCAGATCGCCATAGTTAATAAGGGGAAAGTTATTGCGAAAGGTACAAGCGACGAGCTGAAAACACGACTCGGCGGTGAAGTTGTCGAGTTTGGGCTGGAGAATCCCAACGACCAAGCTCGAGCTATGAGTATTGCTCACGAATTTTCGAAAGCAGCAGCCAGTTTTGATGAATCAACTTTACTATTAACTACACCCGTGAGTAACGGTGCTGAAAGTCTTGTAGGAATCGCCGGCGCTCTGAGTAAGGAAAAGATTAAGATATCAACGCTTTCGCTGCACCGGCCATCCCTTGATGATGTCTTTCTGAACCTGACGGGTAAAAAGGCTGAGACACCAAAAACTAAATCCGATACCAAAAGGAGGGCGCCGCGATGAACCTCCTCCGGAGTATTTATCACAGTTTACGTGATACGGCGATAATCACCCGCCGTAATCTTATGCGCTATATACGATTACCTCGTTTACTATTCTTCTCGTCAATTCAGCCGGTTATGTTTTTACTGCTGTTTAATTACGTTTTTGGTGGTGCGCTGGGCGGCGTCACGCGGGCGGCGGGCGGTAAGTATATCGATTATTTATTGCCAGGTATCTTGGTACAAATGGTCATGTTCGGCGGCGTGCAAACGGGTATTGGGCTAGCCGATGATATGAGTAGAGGTATCGTTGACCGGTTCCGGTCGTTACCTATGAGCCGCTTGGCAGTTGTGGCCGGTCGATCTTTTGCCGATGCAGTCCGTAACGTAGTTGTCGTATTGATCATGATTGCTGTTGGTTACTTAGTCGGCTTCCGTTTTCATGCCGGCTTGGCTGATGCGGTCGGCATGGTGGCTGTAGCGGTCCTGTTTGGTTATGCCCTGTCTTGGGCGTTTGCTATTATCGGTATGGCTGTTCACGATTCAGAAACAGCTCAGTTGGCTAGCTTCGTATTCATTTTCCCGTTAACTTTTGCCAGTGCTGCTTTTATACCGGTCCAGACAATGCCTAGTTGGCTCCAAGTTTTTGTGCGCAATCAACCAGTGACATTTGTAGCTAACTCAGCCAGACATTTAGCTCTGGGGACACCAGATGGTGGGGCAACTTGGAAAATTCTTCTTTGGTGCCTTTGTCTGCTAATCATCTTTATACCTTTTGCTGTCAGACTGTATAAACACGTAACATCCTAATATTTGGTGTTTGGTTGAGTCTTGCGATAAATTAAATATCGGATAGACACTGCTACTAACACAACTTATAGTTGTGTAAATTATTGATCAGATCGTCCGGGAAGATGTTCGATATTCATTGAAGCGGCTATTCTAACCGCTTCCTCACCACAGTCTCCGTTAGGGGAAAGCGTGCCTCTGCGTAATGCCAACGCAAGCTTAAGTTTATCGTCGTCAGACAAACAATCACCCCCATTACAATCCGGTAAATCTAATAGCTCGATTGCGCCGCCCACAAAACTACCTAATCTCCTGATGGCGTCTTGCCCATCGAACTGCACCCCATTATCCATCTCGGCCATCAACCCGAGTTTGCTTCGCACAAAACACCCCTCGCAGTCTCCTCTTAACATCGGAATTATCCGAGAACTGAATCGTTCACTTGAAGCCATGCCCTGCGACAAATCACTCATATTTTGCTCCTTGAAGTATTTTAGATAGTTTCTCGTAATAACTATCTAAATGCAAGCAAATAGGAATAGGCTGGTAGGAAGATGCTACTCGGATTTATTTATGGCCGTAGCGTTTGATGTAGCTCCCGACAAGTTCACGGGCAGTGCGATCTTCAATCTGTTTTGGCGGGTGCTTTTGGAAATAGGCAGCCGGTTCGATAATGGCTCCTTTGAGCCCGTTGTCCAGTGCCAGCTTCAGGCAGCGGATAGAGTCAATTGCCACGCCGGCAGAATTTGGCGAATCTTCTACTGATAGCCGTAGCTCTAGGTTCATTGGCACATCGCCAAAATGCTTGCTCTCAATGCGGATGAAACAGACTTTATTGTCTTTTTGCCAAGGCACATAGTCAGATGGACCGATATGGATATTATCGGCATCGATGTGCTGCCCGCGGGCCTCAATCTGTGATGTTACCGCTTCAGTCTTGGAAATTTTCTTTGACTTAAGCCGGTCCCGCTCGAGCATGTTCAGAAAGTCGGTATTGCCGCCGGTATTAAGCTGGTAAGTCCGTTCGATTTTCATGCCCCGGTCGAGAAACAGGTTAGTAAGGGTACGGTGCACTATGGTTGCTCCAACCTGAGCTTTGATGTCATCGCCAATGACTGGCAAACCGGCATCTTCAAACTTTTTTGCCCACTTGGTATCGGAAGCGATAAAAACAGGTATGCAATTTACAAAGCCGCAACCGGCATCGATTGCCGCCTGAGCATAAAATTCAGTTGCCTCCTGTGAGCCAACCGGCAGATAGTTGATTACAACTTCAGCGCCGCTGTTTTTTAAAGTTTGGACTACATCGACCGGTTTCTGTTTTTCATCTACCGGAACAAGTGTGGCGGTGTATTTATTGATGCCATCCAGTAGCGGCCCGCGCACCACTTTTACACCGGTTTTTGGTATCTTAGCAAAGATTACCGTGTTATTCGGCTTGGCGTATAACGCATCGGCAACATCCTTGCCTACTTTATTGGAGTTGACATCAAAAGCTGCAACTACTTCGATATCGCTGACATGGTAACCACCAAAGTTAACATGCATTAGTCCAGGAACGAACCCGTCATCCTTGACATCGCGGTAATAGTAAACACCTTGGAGTAGTGATGAAGCGCAATTGCCAAGCCCGACAATTGCCAGTTTAATTGTACGTTTTGCCATTATTAATTTCTCCTTCTCTGACCATGCTAAGTTGAAGCTCATCATAAGACAAATATATATTTCCTATGATAATATAAGCAAAGATTATGGATGATAGGTTAAAGAAGTTTGCGCGGCTGGTTGAGGTCGGGAGCTTTACGCAATCCGCCAAAGATCTACACATCTCTCAGCCGGCTTTGAGCTTCGCTATAAATAAACTCGAACATGAACTTCGGTCTTCCCTTCTGATTCGAGGGAAAAGGAAGTTGGAATTAACTGACGCCGGGCGTCTTGCTTACGCTGCTTCCATAGAACACCGTACAACCAACGAAAATCTGCTTACAAATTTAGTCGAGCTGACTCGTCAACGACCAAATATTGCGATCGGCATGATTGACAGTATCGCCGCTGCTTTTAGTTTTACCGCAGAGCCCCTGGACAATCTTGAGACAGCGGCCAATATATCTATTGTCGTCAATAATTCTCGTTTCCTGCGGGAGGCAGTTAAGAGTCTGGAAATTAATCTGGCATTTGTGGTCAGGGATGCGGAGACTTACCCCGGGCTCGACATCGATCCAGTGGGAGTTGAACCATTCATGGTAGTCTGCCGACCTGATCATTTCGCTACGGCCCAATCAGAACTTGACCGGGGATACTTGTCGCAGTTCATATGTTATGACCAGCAATCGATGAGCTATCGGCACATCAATCAAAAAATGCAAAAGCTTGGTGTTACAATCCAACCTACATTTTTCTCAACTAGCCCGGATGTTATGCAGCGTATGGTTTTGAGAGGCAAACACGTGGCAGCTTTGCCATATATTCTGACACGGGAGCTGTTAACGAGCGGTGAATTGGTAGCTCTCGAGAAAGCCAGGAAGGTTATAACTATTGATCGCCCGATCAGTTTAGTTAAGGTTCATGGCAAAGTGCTGCCTAAAGCCCTGGAAGTTTTTTCAGCGCAGGCAAAAGCAACCCTACACTCAATTAAGCAAGAATCCATATCTGTTAAAATAAAATAAATGTTAAAAATCTATATTGCTGGGAGAATCTCTAAGAATTCAGTTTTTGGCACCGACGACTGGCGTGTCACACCCGGTTGGTCCTTCGTGGTGAAGGTGCTCAGGCTAGCTTATCCACCCTAGCCCCAGCTAAGTATTACGTTAGATTAGCTACTAAGATCGTCCAACAAAAACAAGCCCTAGATCTGCAACAGAAATTCCTGGAACGGGTCGGCGAACAACCAGCAGACGGGCTATTTGCTCCAGCACTAGAAGTATTAGACGACTTAGTTACTAGCCTCAGACAATTAGCCGGAGTTAAAACCGACCGAAAGATGCTCCAGCTTCTCACTAGCATTGTTGGCATAGGCCCGGTGGTAGCTACTAGTATTTGTGCCGAGGTAGGCAGCATTGAGCGGTTTTCTAGCTCTCGACAACTCATAGCCTATGCCGGGTTAGACCCGAAAGTAAAACAAAGCGGTCTAACACTTAAACGCAATACTAAACTGACAAAGCGTGGTAGCCCGGAGCTGAGGCGGGCTATTTTTCTGGCCGCGAATACCGCCAGGAGGTATGATCCGGAACTCCGTGATTACTACCAAAAGAAACGAGACCAAGGTAAAGCCTACACGCCAGCTACTATAGCAGTAGCTCAGAAGCTTTGCGCCAGGATATACGCCGTCCTAACCAGGGGTACACCCTACATAAAAACAAGTTCAGATACATCGAGGACACTCGAAACTACTTGACTTACACTACTAGGTCTTGGCTCTTATCGCACACAAGATAGCAGCCCCCAACAATTATCTAACCCGGAGAAGCAATTAACTGTTTTGTTTATTACGAGCCTGCATGTATGTATTGACCTCAACAATAGCTCTAAGCCACCCATTAAAACTATTAAGTGCGGTCGCGGCATTTTGAACCCGGCTCCGTCGCTCTAAGTCTAAAACCCCAAAATGTTTTGGATGTACCAATTCAACACTATCGGTAACTGCTACATATTGCTCAGAGGGGTCAATTCCAAGTTCCTGAGCAAGCACAAGAGCACCTGCTAGTTGGGTATACCCAGCGGGCGCATTGCCAATCTCAACAATAAGCCTATCCTTTAAAGTTTGACCATGAGCCTTTACAACTGCCCGCATAACATCATCCCCACTGGCTTTCGGGTTTTTTTCCTCGACTGCATGCACTTGTACCTGCTGAGCAAGATCGAGTTTTTTAAGCAGCTCTTCTGTCTGCGGTTTATGCAAAACTTCCGCCACTAAGTATTCCGTTAGTGGGGGTGTTTTTTTATCTTCTTGGATCCTGGCAAGGTATGGCTTCAGTTCAGGGCGCCATAATTCTGCGTCAGTATACGGCCGGCCACTGCCTGCATAGATAATACTTGTAACATTACTGAGCGCCTCTACGGACAGGCCGCCAAGGAAGCTGGTAAGTTTTTCGTGACGGCGTGCACCCCAGTTTGCTACATTTTCACGGACAATAAATGCAATACCATTTGCGGCATGCTGAGTGACATATTCCCTAGCCCCGTAACCATCGCCGAGTGGCCGATCGAGTGTACGGTACATAGAATGCCCAATACCCGATCCATCCAAAATCGTTAATATTTCGCTCCACAGAGCGCCTTCTGAAATTTCATTTGTTTCAGCAATACCCTTTATGTTGGCCTCAATAGCCGGCAAATTTCGGGTAAATTCCTTTTCTCTGCCTATTTTGTCTCCTAATGGCTGCCCGGCACGCTGGCCGATATTTGGGTTACTAACTTCTGGGCTAGCATCATCCGAAGCTATAGGAAGCCCGAATATATCCTCTAAACGCCCATGTGCTTCATAACCAAGAAATTGCGGTATACTCCCCAGGGCAGTAAACTCAGGGAATGGCGTTGCCATACTACTAACTTGATCAGGGGTTAGGTCGTGGCTTAGTTGTTCTCTGGTAGAAGTCATTTTAATATTATAATATCCTTCATGATCTTATACAACAGGTAACTCAGAATCAATATACGATGCAAGTAAAACTGGTTTAGTGCATCAAGTTGGACGAAGCTAAGTAATCTAGATACAACAATAAAGTCTTGACGTCATAACGCTATAGCGTTAATATGTAAATCATGAGCCAATTAAGTGAAAAAACCACTATTTATCTTAACTCTACTGTGAAGAAATTCATTCAGCATAAAGCTGTAGCTGAAGGCCGTTCAGTCTCCGATATTATTAATGACCAATTTGCCGATATGGTAGAAGATCTGGAGGATATCAAAGAAATTGAAAGACGTCGGGGTGAACCTACTGTCCCATTTGAACAGGTGTTGAGTGATCTAGGTATAACCTATGAACAATTACGTTATTGAGTTTACAAAAAGCGCCCAAAAAGAATTATATAAACTTCCCCATTCAGCCAGCCTCCGATTAGCCAAAGCGATTAAGGAATTAGGCATAGATCCTAGAAAAGGAAATGTGCGGCCGATGGTAGGCAGTAAGAGTTGGCGATTGAGAGTGGGGGATTATAGAGTTATATATGATATTTTAGACAATAAATTAGTTGTGCTGATTATCAGAATTCGTTATCGAAAAGATGTATATCGATAATAATTATTTGGTA
>DATKGL010000029.1:0-12374 GCA_035510795.1 Patescibacteria group bacterium | reverse complement strand
AGATCATCATATTGGTATCAGACCGGTAAAGTGCTCTATTGGCCAGTTTCTGCAATCGTTTTTCAAGACCGTCGTTTGCGCAGACATATAAGACCATAGGGAAAGGGTTGCCCTTGGCCTGCCAGGCGCCATTCTGGTAATACTCAATCTTCTGCCGCAGCTGCCGGTCAATCACAAACGAAGGTGTAGCGGCTTCGATATAGTCCAGAAATAGCCGCTTCGTTTGATTGCCAAGCTTCAACGACAGATACAGATCCGGCAATTGTTTGGGGAAGTAGTTGTATATGACCAACTCCCGTTTGGTGAATGGTTTGATGGCCGGATAAAGGGCTTGCAGCCGGTTGCTAATGGCATAGACGTCCAGGTTATGATCAATAAACTGGTCAGAGACATGTTTGTCTTTATCTTTATAGCTGTTCTTAATAGCCGCAGGGGTAATATCATCACGGTTGGTATATTGCTTCAGGGCTCGAAGGCCTTTAGGCAGTAAGTAATAAGCTGCCGGTTTACCGCTTAGTTTGTAACTCTTATCAAACCTATTAGCAATATAACCATTGACTTGTAATATCTGTAACCTTGAATAGATAGACGTAGAGTTACTCTTACTTAAACTACTTGCTATTAACTGTCTTGTACTGAATCTATACTTATACAACTTTAGCAATACTTCTAATTGACCATGATTTAATTTTCTATCTTTTGACTTTATATTACTGTTTTTACTTACCATACTTATAATACTGATCCTCAGCTTCTCTTCTATATATACTATATATAAATAGAGGAGAAAGGAAAGAAAGAATAACAGAGAAGAATATAAGAAAAAGTTAGAATACCGGCGTTCTAAGATTTTCTGCAAATAAAAGGTTCAAACTGAAGGGCATTGAACCAGAATTAAAACTATACTTGGTTAATAATCCAGCAATACCAGCGTATAATTTAGTTAAAGGGCAAACAGACTTATGCCATTAAAGAAATCAATAAAACCGAAGCCAAGCGACGACTCGAATTACGTCGAGCCGCTGTATTATAAAAAACGTAGTCACCGCGACAAGATGCCGCCGCGGTTAATCTTTATTATCGTAGGCGTAATCGTGTTTGCGGCGGCTGTTGGAGCCAGCTACTTAATAGTTAAGGGCAATAAGTCGAACAAACCTGCCACTCACTCAACCTCAAAAACATCCGTCCCGGCTGCTCCGACCGTTGCCGCCACCACCACTCCCCAGTACGTTTCAAATGGCACCGATCTCAACTTAACTTTTAACTACCCATCTTCTTGGTCAGTTTCTCCGCCCAGCAATGACAATACTAGTGATGGCACTATCACCGTCACTTCGCCGTTATCATCAATGGCAAGTGCTAGTGGTACTAGCGCCACCGGAAAGATAGTTGTGCAGGTCCGCCCTGGTAATATGGCCATCAATGAGCTCAGTGCCAATGCGCCGATTGAAGCTCTGGCATCAACCCAAATCGCTTACAGCGCGCCGACCGCCAACCAGTATTCATATCCGTACTTAAGCTATGTTCATTTTAGCAACGGCTCCGCTAAAACCGCCGGCGTCTTTGAAGAAGTAATCATTACTGGCGGCCAATCGTTTACGGCTAATGAATCTCTCAATGCCAGCTACTTGAGCGGGCTGGACCCGATTATCACTGCCAGTTTCTATCAGTGCACTACAACTGCCTGCACCGGTTCAGGCGAGACACCACTGAGCATTACCGATTCGACCTGGCAGAGCACTCAGATCTTCCAGCAGGTTCTGACGCTACTTGAATCATTCAAGTTGAACTAGTTTTGTTGCAGCCTAGATGCAGACAAAGGTGTTCAAAATTTGGGGTACTTGAAAGTATTCTAATTATCTTTGTAATAACATTGCTTACTTAGCGATATACTGGTATAATAACTTAAACTTAATTTAAGGTGTTATGACAGAGGCAACCAGACCCAGGACGTTGATTCGTTCTACCCGCAGACTTATTGAAAAGTCTTCGCTGGACGGTCATAAATTTTATACCTACCAGGTGTCCTATGTCAGGGTGCTGCCCAAACCGCTACGTCCCAGAATCTACAAAAAGAAACTGGCGTTGCTGCTACCCGGGCATAACGAAGAACTGATAATTCAGACTACTATCAAATCAGCTATTGCCGCCGGTCAAGCCAGGGAAGACATTTACGTTGTCAATGATGCCTCAACCGATAAAACCCGCTTAAAAGCGACCGAGCTACTCGGCAAAGATCATGTCCTGACAGTTAAGCGCAGCGGTAAAGCCGGAGCCGTTATTAAAGCCATCAAGAAGTTTGATATCGAATCACGCTACTATTGGCTGCACATAGCCGATGCCGACAGTGTCTTCGGCAAGGATTACTTCCGAATTTACCGCCGTAAACTGACAGGCGATAAATACGCCGTCGCCGTCGGCTTCGTTCAAAGTCTGCGCGGCAACTGGATCTCCCATTACCGGTCGTTTACTTATACTTACTCGCAGCATATTATCCGCCGGGCTCAATCCTGGTTTAATATGATCTCGGTCTTTCCCGGGCCGATTACATGTTTTCGCACCGCCATTATCAAAGACCTGGATTTTAACGTTGACAGTCTGACTGAAGACTTTGATATCACTCTTCAAGTCCATCGTAAAAAACTCGGGAAGATCATGTTTATCCCCGAAGCCGTTAACTATACCCAGGACCCGCAAACACTTAAAGATTTCTGCAAACAAACCGCCCGCTGGCAAAGAGGCTTCTTCCAGGGAGTCGTTAAATACCGTATCGGCATTAAACCCCAAGCCATCGATTTCAGTATCGGCCTGCAGCTGCTGGAAATGGCCTTTTATCTATTCCAGATGTTTATCTTGGTACCGCTGGTTATCCTGACGACCGGCAAGTGGATAGTCATACCGGTAATTCTGATACTTGATTTCTTTATCGTCAGTCTGTTGGCTTTCTTCTCAGCTCTGGCCATCAGGCGCCTGAGCGCTCTGGCCTCACTGCCGTATTTTTACTTCCTGCGCTGGCTGGAACTGTCGATCTTTTGTATGGCCTTTGTTGAAGTAGTTATTCTGCGGAGGTTTAAACAGACATCTAAGGGCTGGTCAACCGAAGGCCGCCGCTACGCCCTAAACGAGCTGGCGCTCAAGGATATGGCTTAACATGAAAAAGTCACCCAAGAAACAACTACTGCGAGAATTGCATAAATTAACTACTCATTCCTACTTCAAAAAGACCGGCATAGCCATTTTAAGCGGTTTGGCCTTGTTTTACCTGCTATACCAGTTATTCTGTATAGTCGGCATATTTAAATCCGTTTAAAGCCCTTAGCTCATTTGAGAGACAGATATATTATTTATAATGTCTAACCAAGTTAAAAGTTCATGATCTTTGTTTCTATATTTTATATATAAGTAAGAAGAGAAATAAAAAAAGAAATAACAGAGAGAAAGAAAGGTAAAAGACCGTGCTTTAGTGCTCGTTTATAACACTGTCGACGCCTGCAACCGATTGGTCTGGTTAGAGCTTCTGATAACTAACATAATCAAAAATGTAGAGCTGGCGGTTCTGGAAGAAATCACCTGAACATGTCTGCAGCGTTAGAATCGGCGGGCCAACCCCGGTGTACGCTAAAACCGAACTGTCGGAAGGAGCAATAGCATAGGTACCAACGTACTGATAGGTAAAGAGGTAACCGTTAGCAGTCGTCACGGTGGCGCTGGAACCGGCCACAACATGGTGCAGGTAAGCAAACACCGCCGGCCGGTAATGACCGTAAATATAAGTATCGCCCTGGATATTATTAGGCAGGGCAGTCTGGGGAATAAATTGAGCCTGACTTAAACCGACGTTCCAATCGCCGGTAGCGGCGTCATAAACGCCGTCAACGACCGGCACATTATTAATCCAGACACTCGGCACTGAAACGCTGATTGGCTGGCCAGATATGCGCGGAATGCCGGGTTGAGGCGCGACGATGTTCTTGACCTGGGGCATGACTGCCGCCAGGCTGACAGTGCCCTGGTGAGAATAGCGGAAATAAAGAGTCGGAATTATTACAATCAAGCTAAGAACGATCAGTGCCGTACCGCCAATCGTCATAACTTTTAGGCCATGCTTCTTAAAAGACTTAATGATTTTCATGGCATGAGAATACATATCTAACAACAAGTTTAGATTTATTTTAGTGGCTTACTTATTAGCCTGAGCACGCTTTTTGAATGCAACGAAAGCTGAAGCGCATAAAACGCCGGCTCCAATTGCAAGAGCGATGACAGAAACTACAAACATAAAGCGGAAACCGCCTGTGTTTGGTAGTAAAGCTACGCCGGCAACACCGGCAGTAGTTGCACCCCCGCCAACTCCTAGAGTCTGATACATATACCTCTCCCTTTTATCCCTGTTAATTTCCGAGCGCACTTAAGACGGCTGAGTGACTTCTCAGACTAGCTGAGCGTCGTTCAACCCTCCAGTTAACTCGTTAGGAAAGAATACTACACTATTAGTGTTGGCGTGTAAAGAACATTGCATAATGATATTGCTTATAAACATTATTGACAAACGGTAATGTTTGTTTATAATTAACTTTTAATTCAGATACTTATCTAAAAAGGAAGTGATTTATCAAGCTATGAGCGCTAAACGATTAATATTTGGACTTATCAGTGCGTTATTGTTAACCAGTACGGCCATGGCGCCACTGGCGGCTGCTTTGGCGACGCCAGCAACAGCCACCAACCTAATCGCCAATCCGGGCGTCGAAACAGCCAGTCCGACCAGCGTCAGCGCTCCAAGTAATTGGGCGCAGGGTAATTGGGGCACTAACTCGACAACTTTTTCATACAACAGCAGTGATGCCCACAGCGGCAGCTACGGTGTCGGCGTTACTATGACCAGCTACACCAGCGGCGACGCTAAGTGGTACTTTGCCCCGGTTAACGTTACTGCCGGTAGCAACTATATATATAGCGACTACTACCAGTCTTCGGTTCCGACAGACGTTGTCATTCAATACTCCACCAGTAGCGGCAGCCTCAGCTATGTCGACCTCGGCCAGCAGGCCGCCAGTCCCTCGACTTGGGCACAGACTAACGATTCCTTTGTCGTCCCAGCCGGTCAAACCTCTTTGACGGTATTTCATCTGATCAGTTCGGTTGGCAGCCTCAAAACCGATGACTTTTCTTTAACCGCTGTCGCTCCAACCCCGACTCTAACCATTACCAGCCCAACTGCCGGCAATGTCAGCGGCACGCTTAGCCTTAGCTCGAGCGTCACTAACGCCGGCTCAATTGCCAGTGTTCAATACACTCTAGATGGACAAAATATCGGCAGCCCGGTTTTATCCAGCCCCTATAGCTTGACCTGGAACAGCACTTCAGCGTCCAACGGCAGCCACAGCATTGGTGCGCTGGCCACCCCCACCAGCGGATCAACCATCACGGCAACTCCGGTAACGATTGTCGTCAATAACTCTAACCCGGCCGGCGGCAACCTAATTCCTAACCCAACTCTGGCAACTGCCAATCCAAGCAACAGTTCATCGCCTCAGGATTGGTCAACCGGTGGATGGGGCACCAACACGGTTGCTTACAGCTACCTGGCGGCTAGCGCCGGTTATAACAACATGAGGGCAGTTGAGGTTAATATGACAAAATACACCAGCGGCGACGCTAAGTGGTACTTTACTCCGGTTAATATTACCGCCGGCGCTACTTACGACTTCAGCGACTACTACAAGTCCAGCGTGCCGACTGACGTCGTTATCCAATATTCCAACGCCAGTGGCGCATTGTCCTATGTCGATCTTGGCCAACAGGCTGCCAGCGCGACTGCCTGGGCGCATGTTAACGACACCTTCGTCGTCCCGGCCGGACAGACTCAGATGACCGTCTTTCATTTAATCAGTGCCGTCGGGACCTTAACTACATCCGACTTTTCACTCACTTCTATCGCCCCGATCCCTTCGATCACCATCACCAGCCCGATCGCCGGCGCCAGCCTCAGCGGCAGCGTTACGCTAAGCGCTGCGATCACCAATGTCAGTTCAATTGCCAGCGTTCAATATACGCTTGACGGTAAGTCCATCGGCAGCCCGGTCGTAACCAGTCCTTATAACATTACTTGGAATAGTGCCGCCACCACTAACGGCGCTCATTCAATCGGTGCGGTTGTGACCCCCACCAGCGGATCAGGCGTTAGCGCCACGCCGGTTAATGTTGAAGTCAATAACTCAAACCCAGTTGGCGGTAACCTAATTCCCAACCCGCTAGCCACGACAGTTAACCCAAGCAATAGCTTAGCGCCGCAGGATTGGACCAGCAGCAGCTGGGGAACCAACACGGTCGCTTTTAGCTACCTGGCAGCCAACAGCGGCTACAGCGGTTCGCGGGCTCTGGAAGTTAATATGACTAAATACACCAGCGGTGACGGCAAGTGGTACTTCACGCCGCAAAACATTACTGCCGACACCCAGTATAAGTATTCCGAATATTACGAATCTAACGTCGCCAGTGAAGTTGACGCGGTCTTTAATATGAGCGACGGAACGACCGTATACCAAATCATCGGCCTGCCGGCAGTAGCTGCCACTTGGACCAACTTTACCAGTGAGTTTGTTATCCCGCAGGGAACGGTCAATGTCACGATCTATCACTTCATTGAAAAAGTCGGCACCCTTAAAACCAGCGACTTTTCCATGACAACCTATAAGCCGGTCGGCTTTAACCGAGCGCTGGTGACGCTGACCTTTGACGACGGCTACGACAATATGTACACCCAGGCTCTGCCGCTCCTGCAAGCCGACGGCTACGACTCGACCCAGTTTATTATCAGCAGCGAGATCGGCCAAACCGGCTATATGACTAGCGCCCAAATTAAGACCATGTACACCGATGGCAACGAAATCGCTTCCCATACTGTTACCCACACCGACTTGACCACCGAGACGTCGGCTCAAGTACTTAGCGAATTGTCAGCATCACGTACCGCTCTGCAGGCCATCACCGCCACCCCGATTACCGATTTCGCCTATCCGTTTGGCGAATACAACACGTCGGTTATATCGCAGGTTAAGTCTTACTATAGCGCCGCCCGCGGCGTCGAAGACGGCCTAAATAGCAAAGACAACTTCAACGCCTACGACCTCAAAGTCCAAAACGTTTACGACACAACCACCACGGCGCAGATCGCCGATTGGGTAGCTCAGGCTCAAGCCACTAAAACCTGGCTGATCATCGTTTATCACTCAGTCGACCCTGACCTGACCAATCCGGCCGACAGCGGTATATACAACATCACCCCGACTCAATTAAGTGCTCAGCTGGGCGCTATCAAGTCAAGCGGAGTGACCGTCGAGACCATGAAGCAAGCCCTGGCCGAAGTCAAACCGCAGATTTAATCACTGCTCAAAAATTGCAGTTAATGACTACAAAAAATTCTGTTCCATTTACCCCGACTACTCCAAACCTCGTTTTACCAAAAGAAAAATAGTTCCAAGCCGGACCAGCTACAGCTCGTCAGTTTTAATATTTCTTCAAGCAATATTCATTAACTCTATTTAGACTGAGGTGGTTAGGTTAAGTGTTGCCTTATTTTTGGCAAAATTTAACGAATCATTTATGGCTAAATCGACTAAATCACCAGCTAAATTAAAAGTGCCACAAGTATCGCCGTTTAAGCAGTATGCCTATGCTCATAGTGCCGAAGCGGCCGATGCGGCCGTGTCTTTGCCAAAGCCCGCCCGGTCATTTCCGTATAAAAAAATAGTTCTCTGGCTAGTGGCTATTATTTTGATTATCGGCATCGGCGGCGGCGGCTGGATCGGCTACAAATTGTACCGCAACGAAGCTAAAATTACCGGCGACAAAAATCCGCTGGCGCTGCTGGGACTGATCCACCCGGCCACCCTGAACGACAGCAACGGCCGGGTCAATATTCTGCTGGCCGGGTATTCGATTGACGACCCCGGCCACCAAGGCGCTGCTCTGACCGATTCAATCATGGTTGTCAGTCTTAACCCCACCAATAAATCTGCCGTTTTAATCAGCATTCCCCGCGATATGTGGGTCGATATACCCGGTTTCGGTTATCAAAAAATTAATGCTGCCTATGAAGACGGACAAAGCGAAAACTTCAGCCAGGCCGGTTTTGACAGCGGCGGCATGGGACTGCTGGAGGAAGTAATCCAAGAGGATTTCGGGATTACGACCGATTACTACGGACTATTGGATTACGCCGCCTTTGAAGACGCCGTCAATGCCGTCGGCGGCGTGACCGTCGATATCAACAGCCCTGACCCGTACGGCCTGTATGACCCCTACGCCAACCTGAATCTGCCTAACGGCGTAAATAATCTAACCGGCCAGCAGGCGCTTGATTTAGCGCGGGCTCGCGGCGACGGACCGGGTGCCTACGGCTTCCCCAATGGCGACTTTAACCGGACCCAGCATCAGCAGCAACTGCTCGTAGCTCTCAAAAACAAGGCAACCAGTGCCGGGATTATTACCAACCCGCTGAAAATCGGCAGCCTGGCTGACGCCGTCGGCAACAACCTCAAGACCGATATGTCAGTCGGCGATATGGAAACTTTGTATCTGGACGGCAAGGGGATAAACAATACCAACATTAGCCAGATAACCTTAAACAGCATTAACGGCCAGAATCTGCTGAGCGACTACACTGCACCCGACGGTGAATCGGCTCTCATCCCGGCTGCCGGTTTTGACGACTACTCGCAAATACAATCTGTTATCCAATCATTACTACCCAGCCCCAAGAACAATTAAAGCCGACTCTTGCATTTATCGTCCCGGGCCGATAAGCTTTTTTGATGAGTTTTGAAGTCCCATCGCAATGCCTGGAGTGCCCAAATTATCTGCCGATGAAAATGTACGAGCTGGAGTGCGATGATGCTACGCAAGATCTGGTAGCTAGCGGCGTAACGGTGGTCCGAGCGGCAGAGATTAAGTGCGCCGGCTGGCGCGAGCCGACGCGCCAGGAAGAGTTGGATGAGGGTTATATATTATGTCCGGGCCGGCCGCAGCCACCACAGGTCAAACTACCGGAATCGATGGTAGTGACTACCTTGGCATATCCTCAGATACCAAGATTATTAGGGGAAGTTTTCATTAGAAAAGTTATGGGCCATGACCGAGTCAGACTAGTTAGAAAACTTGGCCAGTGGCAAAGATACAGATGATCGCGCAAACCAGCTAAGTTATAAAAACCGCACTTTCAATGTGATCACAATCACAGCTTTTCTCCAGTCAATGCCAATATAATAGTTCATGTTAAGTGGAGGGAAAAGAGTCATGGGAAAAGTAAAATTACAAAAAATTGAACTTGTATCTGAGTCAGGACAGAGCCGAATTCCGGGGGCGTATTTAAACCTATCCAACCAATACCTTGCTCACGAGTCTGAACCGACTGACCGGCACGTAAAGATCAGGCGTTTTAATTTTGCTCCTATAAATGGAACTTCCTGGGAAAGCCGCAGCTCACTAAAGCGCCGCGCCCTCGGACGAGAGCCTGAACACTACCGTTCGACGAGACGTTTAATCGCTCCGGCCACCAGGGCCTAAAGATCCAAAGCACCGACTCACAATCGGTGCTTTTTTTCTTTTAAGCTGAGGTTTGTTCATTAAAACTACATAAATTACGCGGCGCAAACGCCTTACCTTATTTCGACCATAGCTGCCCAATGTCGACCGCCTCCAGCAAATTAAAATCATCATCAACTGTCGCCAAACTGATTAAGCTATAAACTTGACACCTCCGCCTATAAAGCGTAGCGTAAGCTTATAGGACTTAAGGAGGGGTTTTTATGCCAGTAAACACTAATCACGTTAGTGGGTGGACTGGGTGGACGTTCTTTTCAGGTGTATTAATGAGCGGCTTGGGAGTTGCGCAAGCAATTCTGGGCGTATCCGAAATCGGACAGAAAAAATTACTGTTCGTCTTCTCAGACAAGTTGGTCAGCAACGGGTACTTTCTGACCTGGGGCTGGATCGATTTGATTATCGGCGTACTGCTGGTAGTCGCTGGGTTTTCGATGCTGCATGGCGGAGTCTGGGCTAAAATCGGCGGAACTTTCTTTGCCGGCTTAGCCTTGATCGCGAATTTGGTATTTCTGCCAATTTATCCGCTTTGGGCGGTCGTATCAATTGCTCTGTCAATCTTTGTGATTTACTCACTGGTTGTCCGGGGCGATGAAGTCAAGCGTTAGAGCATAAACAAAAACCAGTTAAAAGACCTCCATCCCGCAGGGGGTCTTTTTAAATCTAATATAAAGGATTAAAAAACATAGGCAAACGAGAAATGTAGAGAAAATACCCAAACTTTGACTATTACTACAATAAGTGTTAATATATCGCTATATATTAATCTGTCAAAGGTTGGCGGAAGGTTCGTATGGATTCGGGCTCTGGTGAGAATATGCAACGATCTAGGCTAGAAGGCGTTATGAGCTACTATTTTGACGCTTGTAACATTATTTCGTCTGAAGCCAGCGCCGAAGCTAGGGATCGTCTAGCCGGGAAGACGATAGAGCGGGCGCTCTATGTCTTTGACGAAACCGGCGGCAGCTCGCCGACTCGGCTGGCAACTACAGCAATACAACCCTTTAGTTACGACGTTACCCGATTTGGGGATAATTATCCGGTTGAGTTACTACTAGCTAAACCCCTGCCGACCGAAGGCTCCGACCCCGATCCCGACCCAAGGCTCCTAGCTGTTATCCAGGGCGATCTCGCTGTCCCACTGGCAACCTTCGCCCCGCGCACGGGCGGTAAATGCAGTTATATGCAAATCGGTCAAGAAATCACCGATGATAGCTTTGTAGTTACTCCGTATGATAAGCGCAAAGATATTGCTGACGCCATCCGCAGCCTGATCCGTGGCAATAAACCTGCGGACGAACAGCCGTTGATTGACCTAATCCAGCTAGAAACAGTCAGAAGCCTTGAGCAAATCTTGCCACAATTAGCTCCAGCACTTTGCCGTCACGTCCGTCGAATCTATGAAAGATCATCCATCCGCAAGACTCGTCCGCTTTGGATGCTCAGCCAGGAAGGAGCATCCCTCCAGACCCCACTAGTAACGCCATGGACGGAAACCAGAGTCCAGTTGGCAGATAACCGACGGGTTGAATTACTACTCGCAGCGCCCCTCGCGACGCCCATAGAAAAGAAAAGCCATGGCCGTAAAGTGCCCAATTATGATAAGAATGCTATAGACCTTCTGGCAGTCACTAGGGGTAATGTTGCCATCCCAATTGTCCGCTTCAGCGAGGACGATGTGATTAACCCACAGACTAATGAACCATTCAATTATCAGCAAATTCAGAATATCCGAAAATTAGTCATACAACCGCCTAGCCGGGAGGCCATTATGTTGTTCTCGGCAGAGTCATATTTTTCTCCAGAGCGCTTGCTTCAGACCATTCAACGTGTCGCCAAATTCAAGCATAACAGCGCCAAGAAACAGCACCTCTCGATAGCCGCGGCCATAACAGAGGAATACCTGCCGGAGCAAACCGGGCGTATGGCCGGTATACCAAAAGACCCGAAAGAATACCAAGATATGAAGAACTTAATAGCAAAAAGACAAATGGACGGCGAAGCCATATCTTGGCTGGATGTTGACGCTAAATGGCGGCACGGTACCCTGATGTCAAAGGGTGCAAATAGACACCTGGCCAGAGAGCTACACAACTTGGTCAGACAGAGAAACGTTGAGCGAAAAATTGATAACGACGCCAAAAAACACAGTTCAGTTGCCGCAACTACATTTAGAAAAATTGGCGCCGATAAAGTTATTGATTCCTACCTAGGGGAATACGACCCTCTGACCGAGAACCTGTTTTCCGTGGTTGGACGACTGGCGAGCCAAGGATCTAATTTTAGGGGCTTACTAAAAGACGTAATGATTAATCAAAGCAACGGCAACGTTGAGTTAGCTGCCCAAATTGAGGCTCGCCCTGACCAGACATTTTTTGTTCGGCTGGAAGGAGGGGCAGCGGGAATGCGCAGCATGGGCAGAAGAGAGATCTACCCACCTATGGAATTATCAAAAACTAAAAGAGTCGAGCTTGAACCTCGAGATATTGAAGAAATGATTCAGCTGTTAGGTGCGCTCAGCGTCGTGCCCAACTAGTTTGACGGCAACGCTACAGATTTAATTCGTTTGCTGCTCGAACGAATTAAATGAAAAAATAATTAATCATTCTACGGGATAGTCACGACGCCACGGCAACTATATACTTGCAGCAAGTATCCCTTGAAAGCAAGTAATAATGTGATTGGACTATAAATTGTCTAATTTTTTTTGATAAATTTTTCTAATTGCTCTAGCGGCCATGCTATTAATGTTGTTATCATCAAGCCAACTA
>DATKGL010000028.1:0-64554 GCA_035510795.1 Patescibacteria group bacterium | reverse complement strand
GCGCTGCCTAAATACACAAGTTTGCGTAAACTCTTGGTTTCTATCTTGTCTAAAGCATCATCTAGATAGGCTGTACCGTCTGCTACTTTAAGGGCATGATCAAAGCGATAATTGTAGCTATCCGGGGATGGCCGATTACCTATTACACCACAGACTGGTATCTTCTTTGATTTATCTGTACTTTCAAAGTCTCTAACTTCAATTGGCCCGGTACAATTATCGATCGAATCAATCAGCGTATCAACGTCTCCGTAAAATAGCTTTGATTGGTTACCGTCCGTATCAGAAAACCTAGTTATTCTTAATTGCTCTCTTTTAGTAAAGTGGCTTTTTTCAATCATCGTTTGGGTATTTTCCAGCGGGCCGGTGCAATCCCCGCGCGAGGGACAAGTTTCACAAAGTTCTGACATATAGTATATTAAAACACGTTCATTATATTTATCAATTTTATTTTGTTCTTTTTGATCATTAAGCCACTTATTTTGGTGTGTTTCTTTACGTAAGTGTCTTAATGCTCAGCTCGATTAATTCCTCAATGGTGAATAAATAATGATTAAATCTTTTTATATTAGTAAAGTTTTTTAGCTAGAAAAATCAGCATTAATCCCATAAAAACTACCTCGACTAGAATTCCCCAAGGACGTTCACACAATTGTATCTTCCGGTGAAAACGGCTAAATACTCCTCCCTTAATAAATTCACCTGTTTTTAGTTCTTTAGGAAATCTTATTAAGTAAACCGCATCTGGAGCAAATGCTGCTAACATACAAGCTAAGACAAGCCACGGATTTACATTAATCCGATGTGCTAATAACGGTAATACTATGAGTGAGGTAATAAAACAAAATGCATCTACTAATACCACAACTCTGCCTAGTAAGCTCTTGTTACGCTCCTTGATGCTTCCAGGAATGCCAAAATGTGGCAATACGTCAATTACATAGTGAGAAAGAAAAGCCACTGGTATAGCCAATACTGGCTCGTTAATGATAAGTGCAATAGCAGCGCCAGTAAGGGCATGATTAGTAGCAGTCACGAGATAATTATATATTAACTTTTACTTTGTTCTTATCGCTTATGATTGGATGAAATACGAGTATTCGAAATAATACAAAATTATATTACTTCTAATGATTTCAACTCTTCCGGTCCGATAACCATTACCTCGTTATTGACATAAACTAGACCGAATTCCTCTAACTGCTCACTTAAAACTGATAAACTAGACAGTAAGGTGTTTCACCTGCGGGACTCATCCCCCACCATTGCTTGACTATCTGATACAATGTAAAACAGGAACCTACTCATGTCATTACCGACACAACCATACAAAGGTAGCCGAGACTTTTATCCTGAAGATAAGCGCTTACAGAAGTACATGTTTTCTGTTATGCGATCAGTAGTCGAACGTTTTGGTTACGAAGAATATGATGCTCCGATACTCGAACCACTTGAGCTATATTTAGCAAAGACCGGCGAGGAGATAGTAAAAGAACAAACGTATACTTTTGAAGATCGCGGAAAACGTAAAGTTGCAATAAGGCCAGAAATGACACCAAGCGTCAGCCGGATGGTTGCTGCCAGACGTCAAGAATTGCCCTATCCCCTCAGGTGGTATTCGATACCTAATCTTTGGCGGTACGAAAGGCCCCAGAAGGGTCGCCTTCGAGAGCACTGGCAGTTGAATGTTGATATATTCGGTGTTGATGATTTAGTGGCCGAAATGGAAATTATTCAGATTGCATATGAAATAATGATGGCCTTTGGCTCTAAAAGCGAAATGTTTACCATTAAACTCAACAGCCGACAAGTCATGGACTTTATTATTAAAGAACATGTCGGTGTTGATCCTGAAAAGTTAAGTGCTGTTAACCATTTAATTGACCGAAAGAATAAGATGGAATCGTCAGAGTTCGAGGCGGCTCTGCAAGATATTCTCGGCGACGGCGACGAGTCTAAGGCCAAAATCGAAAAATTAAAGGGGGTTTTAGGCGCCCGAACTTTAGCCGATCTACCAGCTACCGCTCACGACCTGTCTTACTTCAAAGAGCTGGAAAAGCTGTTTGATTTATTAAGACATCAAGGGATTGTAAATCTCGAGTTTGATCCGACTTTAGTCAGAGGATTTGATTATTACACTGACATTGTTTTTGAAATCTTTGATAATCATCCAGAAAATAACCGTTCAATGTTTGGCGGAGGGAGATATGACGGATTAGTAGGGTTATTCGGCGTTGAGGCAATCCCTACGGTCGGATTCGGTATGGGTGACGTAACTATGCAAAACTTTCTTGAACTTCATAATTTATTGCCAGGCCTTTCAACCGAAACGGACGTCTGCGTTATTATGTTCGAAGACGTTAGAGAGCCGGCCCTGAAAGTCGTAGCCGAGTTACGAAGCAAGGGTATCAGAGTCGCTGTCGACTGGACGGACAGGAAAGCCGACAAGGCGATAAAGTCAGCGCTCAAGAAAAGTATCCCTTATGTATTATTTATCGGCCAGCGAGAAGTCGTCGATAATCGCTACACCCTTAAAGAACTGTCCAGCAGCCATGAAGAAAAACTCGGAGTTGACCAAATAGCGGAACGGATCAAGAAAGGCCGCAGATAATTACAGATAGGCATTTGTCTATCGTAATTAGATCTGTTACTGTCTAAATCTATGAAAGTAAACCGTAAAAATATCAGCGACACCAAAGTTGAGCTTAAAGTAGTTGCCGACAAGGCGGTTCTCGATACCGTAAAATCAGAGACCCTAAAGACGCTTTCTAAAAATGTGACAGTCTCAGGTTTTAGGGCGGGTAAAGCGCCAGCTCATCTAGTTGAGAAGAATATCGACTCAGCACTGCTCCAGCGAGAATTTTTAGACAACGCCATTAACCGTGTCTATCAGGAAGTCGTACGCGATGAAGACTTGCATCCTGTCGATCAGCCAACAGTCAATATCACAAAGTTCGTGCCCTTTTCGGATCTTGAACTGACTATAGAAGTCGACGTGATGGGTCAAATCGAATTGCCGGACTATAAAAATATCAAGCTGAAAAAAACGGAAGTAAAAATTAGCGCCAGCGATGTTGATGAAGTCCTTAATCAGCTTCAGGCCCGTCAGGCTAAACGTAAGCCAGTTACTCGCAAGAGCCAGCTCGGCGACGAAGTTATAATTGATTTCGACGGTACTGATGCGAAAACCAATCAGCCAATCCCGGGCGCCAAAAGCTCAAACTACCAATTAATTTTGGGCAGTAAATCATTTATCCCCGGATTCGAGGAACACTTAGTTGGTCTCAAACCTACCGAAAACCTTGACTTTATTATTACTTTTCCGCAAGACTACGGGGCTGAGTTTTTAAGGAATAAAAGAGTCAAATTTATTGTCAAACTGCATAAAATCAATGAATTGGACCGGCCCGAGCTTAACGATAAATTTGCCGCCGAAATTGGCCCCTTCAAATCATTAGCCGATCTTAAAGCCGACATAAAAAAACAAATAACTAGCGAAAGAGAACTGCAGAGCCTTAGACAGTATCAAAATGAATTAGTCGGATTAGTTGTTGAGCGCTCGAAAGTCGCTTTGCCGGATAGCCTGATTCAGCAGGAAGCTGATCGGGTTGAGCAGGATGAAAAGCAAAGACTTATTTATGAAGGTAAAACTTGGGAAGAACATCTTAGTGATGAGGGTATCGATGAGGCCAATCATCGCAGCCGGGTTATCAAGCAAGCTGGCGACCGCCTGCGAGCCGGCGTCATCATCGGCGAGGTATCCAGAGCTGAGGGTGTTACAGTTACTAAAGAAGAGCTTGAGGCCAGGATTAAATTACTTAAAGGCCAGTATAACGATGCTCAAATGCAAGCCGAACTGGACAAGCCGGAAAACCAGCAGGATGTTGCTAATCGAATATTAACCGAAAAGACAATCGATCGATTAGCCGGATATGCTAGTAAAGCTAATTAGCACTCTTGACTTGAGAGTGCTAAGTCGGTATCATGAATATAGATAATTGAGAGGTAATAATGAGAAATCAAGTATTAGTGCCGACTGTAATTGAAAGCGAAGGCCGTTATGAGCGAGCCTATGACATTTACAGCCGCTTATTAAAAGACCGGATCGTATTTCTCGGCAGCGATGTCAATGAAGCAACTGCCAATTTAATTGTCGCCCAGCTGTTATTTTTGCAAGCCGAAGACCCGAAAAAAGACATTTATCTATATATCAACAGTCCCGGTGGAACTATATATGATGCCCTAGCTATTTATGACACAATGCAATACGTCAATTGCGACGTCCAGACAGTAGGAATAGGTGTCCAAGCTTCAGCAGCAGCATTTTTGTTAAGTTCTGGCGCTATAGGGAAGAGATTTATCCTGCCCAACGCTTCTGTCATGATTCACCAGCCGAGCAGCGGCACTAAAGGTAAAGTAACTGACATGGAAATTGATCTTAAAGAATCGATCCGCATTAAATTGCGCCTGAATGAGATAATGGCCAAAAATACTGGTAAACCCCTCAAAAAAATCCAGGAAGATATGGAAAGAGATTACTGGATGACGGCAGAGGAAGCGAAAAAATACGGCTTAGTTGACGCTGTCATAACCTCCAAATAAAAAACGTTGTATTGCGAGTAAAAAAAGACTTGACAATTAAATTTTTGTCGTTCAAACTTAAACTTAAGAAGTAGTGTAAGCAAGGCCGTGCTATTGTTGTTTAGAAATGGCGCCAAAAACAGCCGCTTAGTAATCTTCACAGCAAAAACTACAACAATTCATTAATCGTTAACGTGCAATAAGATTGCTCAATGGGTAATAAGCTAATTTTTGTCAAAATTAGATAGAGGATATTAAGTCATATATGCCTAAACAAACCACTGCTAGCGGGAACATTAAAACTTCAAATCGACAATACTTCACAAAATCTCACGACGTAATTGACTTACCTAATTTAATCAGTCATCAGAATAAATCATTCCAATGGTTTATCGAAGAAGGCTTGGGTGAGTTACTAGCCGAGATTAGTCCAATCGAAGACTATACCGGCGCCAAACTCAGCTTAAGCTTTAAGGGTTATAGGTTCGAAAACCCGAAGATGTCCGAAGCCGAAGCTCGTGAGAATAACGTATCTTATGAAGCACCGATTAAAGCTACTGTTGAGCTGACAAACAAAGTAACGGGCGAAGTTAAAGAGCAGGAAATTTACCTTGGCGACTATCCTTGGATGACCGACCGCGGGACATTTGTTATTAATGGCGCCGAAAGAGTCGTCGTTAGCCAGTTGATCCGCTCTAGTGGTGTCTTTTTCACTGCCGACCAGCACGGCGTAACAAATTTATATGGCGCCAAGCTGATACCTGGGCGCGGAGCATGGCTGGAATTTGAAACCGCCAGTTCTGGAGCGATCTACGTAAAAATCGACCGCAAACGAAAGATTGCCGTCACTACTCTCCTAAAGGCCTTAGGAATGAACGAAGCCCAAATGCGGGACGCATTTAAGCATGTCGACCAAGGACGTATTAATTATCTTGATGTTACCTTGGAAAAAGATCCTTCAAAAGGCCAAAACGATGCCCTAATTGAAGTTTACCGCCGGTTGAGACCTGGTGATTTAGCGACCGTAGACAATGCCCGTGGACTACTTGAAAACATGTTCTATAACTTTAAAAGATTTGATTTCAGCCGCGTTGGACGCTACAAAATTAATAAACGGTTAGACCTCAAAGTTCCTAATACTATGGAAAACCGGGTTATGAGGCTGGAGGATCTAGTCGCGATAATTGCTGAAATAATTCGTCTCAACAATACGCAAGAACCCGCTGATGATATTGATAGCCTATCCAGCCGCCGCGTAAAACTGGTCGGCGAACTGGTTCAAAGGCAGTTCCGGATCGGTCTGCTTAGAATGGAGCGCAATACTAAAGACCGCATGAGCATGAGTGAGATCGAGACTGTTACTCCTTCTCAATTAATAAATGCCCGCCCAGTTGTTGCTGCCGTCCGTGAGTTTTTTGCCAGCTCGCAGCTAAGTCAGTTCATGGATCAAATCAATCCCTTGAGCGAGCTAGCCCATAAACGTCGTTTAAGCTCCATGGGTCCTGGTGGATTATCCCGCGAAAGAGCCGGCTTTGAGGTTCGTGATGCCCACGCTACTCACTACGGCCGTATCTGTGCAGTTGAAACTCCGGAGGGAGCCAACGTTGGTCTGGTTCTTAATCTAGCGAACTATGCCCGCATAAATGATTACGGCTTTATCGAAACACCCTACCGCAAGATTGTAAATGCTGTTCCCGCTAAAAAGATTGCCGGCCATATCGCCTTCGTCGACTTAGAAAATGAAAAAGGGAAAGTGATTGTAAAAGCTGGAAAGAAAATAACAGCCGGTGATGCCGCCAAGTTAGCTGCCGTTAAAAGCCAGGTCACCTGGCCCGTTAAAGCCAAGGTCACTAACGAAATTGTTTATCTTGATGCCGCCGAAGAAGATGGCGCAATAATTGCCAGCGCCGGCGAAGAACTAGACGATGATGGATATTTCGTTAATGACCGTGTCAGTGCCCGTAAATTTTTGCAATTTGGGCATGTTGATGCTAATGAAGCGACTCATATTGATGCCGCCCGCAATCAAATTATCGGTTCAAGTGCCGGGTTGATCCCATTTATTGAAAAAGATTATGTCTATCGCAGTCTTATGGGTAGCAACCAACAGCGACAAGCAGTGCCCCTAATTCAGCCGGCAGCACCTATCGTCGGAACTGGTGTTGAAGTTGCCGCTGCCCAAAACACCGGGCAATTATTCTTGGCCGAGGGGCCGGGCGAAGTTACTTTGGCGACTGCTGATGAGGTAGTGGTTAAGTATGCTAATGTCACGAAAACCTATCATCCTCAGCATTTCGTCAGAAGTAATGAGGGCACCAGCATAAATCAAAAAGTCGTCGTAAGAAGCGGCACTAAAGTTAAAGTCGGTGATGTTTTATTCGAAGGAATGAGCATTGCCGATGGCGAATTGGCCTTGGGCCGCGATTTGATTGTCGCCTTCATGCCGTGGGCCGGATACAACTTCGAAGACGCAATTATTGTCTCACGCAAACTAGTCGAAGACGATACGCTAACGTCGATCAATATCGTTGATTTTATGATTGAAGTAAGAGAGACGAAATTGGGCCCGGAAGTTGTTACCCGTGACATTCCTAATGTCAGCGAAGAAGCACTCCGGCATCTCGACGAGGACGGAATTGTCAGAATTGGCGCCGAAGTACACCCAGGCGATATCCTAGTCGGAAAAATTACCCCTAAAGGTGAACAAGAATTAAGTTCCGAAGAGCGTTTGCTGCGGGCTATATTTGGCGAAAAAGCCAAGGAAGTTCGCGACACATCTCAAAGAATGAGCAATGGTAAGCATGGAAAAGTTGTCGGAGTCAAAATTTTCAGCAAGTCTACCGGGCATGAGTTAAAAGCTGGCGTATTGATGCAAATTCAGGTATTTGTGGCACAGATGCGTAAAATTGCCGTCGGCGACAAGTTAGGCGGACGACACGGCAACAAGGGTGTAATTGCTCGAATTTTGCCAGTCGAAGACATGCCATTTACGGCCGACGGGGAACCGATTGAGATTATCCTAAACCCGCTCGGCGTCCCTAGCCGCATGAACGTTGGTCAGCTGTTTGAAACGCACCTCGGCATGGCAGCCAGGGCTCTTGGTATAAAAGTTGCCAGTCCGGCGTTTGATGGCGTTCCGGCCGAAAAGATCATGGAATTATTTAAAAAGGCCAATTTACCGGAAGATGGCAAGCAACAGCTATTTGACGGCCGGACCGGAGAAGCTTTTTCTGAACGAACAACCGTCGGGTGCATGTATATGATCAAACTTAACCATATGATTGCCGACAAGATTCATGCCCGCTCGACCGGCCCGTATACAATGGTTACCCAACAGCCATTGGGCGGAAAAGCGCAAAACGGCGGCCAGCGATTCGGAGAAATGGAAGTCTGGGCGCTTGAAGCATATGGTGCCGCTAGCACCCTGCAGGAAATGCTGACCATTAAATCAGATGACGTTTACGGCCGCAGCAAAGCCTATGAGTCGATTATTAAGCGGATTCCTATTGTTGGTCCTAAAGTCCCGGAAAGCTTTAATGTTCTGGTTAAAGAACTGCAAGGATTAGGCTTGAAGGTTGATCTGATTAGTTCTGATAAATTAGTTGATGCCGAGGCGATTCTGGCGGAGAGCATTAAAGATGAAGCTATGCACCAGTCGAAAATAGATGTACCCGAGCCGGAGGAGTCCGATATTGATGTGACCGAGGACGCCGGTGTTGATGGCTTCTCGGAGATTGGTGTTGATGATGAACTTGACAGTCTGACAAAAGTTCCGACAGATGCAACTAACGACGACGCAGATATCACTGTGCTTGAAACTAACGAAAGTGAGGAGTAGCTATGCGTAATTATTCTTACGGTACCGATATTGCCGACTTTGATGCTGTCCGCTTGGCGGTAGCTAGCCCCGATGATGTCTTGGAGTGGAGCTATGGCGAGGTCACCAAACCCGAAACAATTAATTACCGAACTCAAAAACCAGAACGCGACGGACTCTTTTGCGAAAGAATTTTCGGTCCAGTAAAAGATATTAACCCTCATGACGCTAAATATAAGGGCGTCCGCACCCGCGAAGCAGCTGTCGACAAAAAAGGCGAATTAGTAACCAGGAGCATTGTCCGCCGAGAACGCATGGGCCACATCAGCCTGGCGGTCCCGGTTGCGCACATTTGGTTTTTGCGCGGAACTCCATCTGCGATCGGTTTGCTGTTGGGCATGACTGTCAAGAACCTGGAACGAGTGGCATACTTCGCCAGTTATATTATCAAGAATGTAGATACCGATAAGCGCGATCAGCTTTTGGCCGATAAAGAAGCCCAGTTTGAGGCGGCCAAGGAAGCCATCAAAATCCGTTATGAACAAGAAGCCCAAGCAGAAAACGCTGATATTAAGGCTTTGGCTGAGGCGCAAACCAAAGAAATGGAAGAGCTTGTCGACACTTATCAGATGGAGCATGATCAGTTAATTAGCTTCGAAAAACGAAACCTTATCAGTGAAACCGATTACCGTTCATTGCCTGATGAATTCCAAAAGCTAATCCAGGTCGGCATGGGCGGTTCTGCTCTTAGAGATTTACTGGTCGAAGTTGACCTTACGCAGCTGATTAAAGTTTTGACTGAAGACGCAGAAGTAGCTAAAGGCCAACGCAAAAAGAAGATTATGAAACGACTACGCCTGCTAGAAGGCATGCAGCGGGCCGGCATTAAACCTGACTCAACATGCATCTCGGTACTACCGGTAATCCCGCCCGATCTAAGGCCAATGGTACAACTGACCGGTGGCCGATTTGCGACCTCGGACCTCAACGATTTATACCGTCGTGTCATTAACCGCAATAACCGCCTGAAAAAATTGATCGAGCTTAATGCCCCAGAAGTTATCCGGCGCAACGAGCAGAGGATGCTCCAGGAAGCTGTTGATGCCCTAATCGATAATAATAATGCCCGTGGCGGACGAGCTGTCGCAGCCACCGGCCAGCGCCGACGACTGAAATCGCTCAGCGATATGCTCAAAGGCAAACAAGGACGCTTCCGCCAGAACTTGTTGGGTAAGCGCGTTGATTATTCTGGCCGCTCGGTTATTGTCTCAGGCCCGGAACTAAAAATTCATCAATGCGGTATTCCGAAAATGATGGCTCTGGAGTTGTTTAAGCCGTTCGTAATCGGTGAACTCATTATTCGCGATCAAGCCCACAATATCCGGTCCGCTAGTCGTATGATTGAAACCGGCGAAACAGCCGTTTGGGATGCTTTGGATGAAGTTATTCGGGGCAAATACGTATTGCTGAACCGCGCTCCAAGTTTGCACCGTTTAAGCATTCAAGCCTTTCAGCCGGTTCTCATTGAGGGAAGGGCTATCCAGCTCCATCCACTGGTCTGTAAAGGATTTAACGCCGATTTCGATGGCGACCAAATGGCTGTTCACCTACCATTAAGCGACGAGGCACAGCTTGAAGCTAAAGAAATCATGGCCGCCAACCACAATCTTTTGAAGCCAGCCGATGGCTCACCGATTCTTCATATCGAACAAGACATTGTCTTAGGCTGTTACTACCTGACCTATGAACGGACTTCTATCGTCCGACCGGAAAAGCTTAATTCGTATATAAGTATCGACGAAGCCATAATGGCTCTCAACAACGGAGTTATAAAGCTACAAAACTTCATTAGAGTACCTTTCCGCGGCGAAGTCCGTGAAACTACTCTTGGCCGCCTGCTGTTCAACGAGATTTTCCCGGAAGATTTTCATTTTTATAACGAAGTAATGACTAAGAAGCGATTACAGCAAGTAATGGCCCGGGTCTACCAAAAGTACGGTTCGGACATAACCGCCGAAATCGCCGACGACCTTAAAGATTTGGGTTTTGAATATGCTACGATTTCCGGTCTGTCGATTGGTATGTCCGACTTTAGTAAGATTCAGGGTCTGGATGAGCTTATTGCCGAAGGCGAAGCGGCAACAACTGCTATCAGTGAGCAATTTGACCAAGGTTTTATCACCGAAGGCGAACGGTATCGTTTAACAGTTGAAACATGGACTAAAATCGACAGCCGGGTTCAGAACATTCTCGCCAAGCAGATGGAGACTGAAGAGTCATCTATGGCGGTCGCTATCACGTCAGGTGCTCGAGGGAATATCTCGCAAATGAAAATGTGTGTCGGGATGCTCGGTGTTTTCTCTGATGCATCTGGACAGCCCATCGAATTGCCCGTTACATCTGGTTATAGCCATGGGTTAACTCAGCTGGAATACTTTACGGCAACCCGCGGAACCAGGAAGGCTATTATTGATATCGCCCTCAAGACCGCTGATGCCGGCTATCTGACTCGACGGCTGGTTGATGTCGCTCAAGATGTATTTACGATTGATGAAGAGCTTGAGGATCTCGGTTTCGCTATGCTTCGGTCTGATGCTGAAGAAGTCGGTATTCCGTACTCATCGAGACTGGAAGGCCGATTTGCGGCTGAAGACATCGGAAAGTACGTACGTAGAGGCGAATTAATTACGCCGGATGCTGCCCAAAAAATTAACGATGATATGAAAATTGACAACGCTAAAATAATGAGCCTGCTCAGTTCAAGTACTTCCCGCGGAGTCCAGCAGAAAGCCTACGGATTGGATCCGGCAACCGGCTTGCTGGTGGCAAACCACCATCCTATAGGCGTCATTGCTGCCCAGAGTATCGGTGAACCGGGTACTCAGCTCTCGCTTGACTCAAAACACCGTTCAGGCGCCGTTTTGGCCGATGACACAGCTGAAGGTTTGAGCCGTGTCGAAGAGTTATTCGAAGCCCGGACGCCAAAAGGTCAGGCCTATCTTGCCGACATTGCCGGTACGGCTAATGTTTGGGAAGAAGGTGATCACTACGTCGTCCAAATAACTTCTGACAGCAAGAAGAAAATTACGGTACCGCTTGACGGCCGGATAGCGAAAATTGCCAGTGGCACAGATATTGGTGTCGGAGATATTCTGGCTACAGACAAGCACGGCATAAATCAATTACTGGCACCAATTTCCGGGCATGCCGAAATAACCGACAAGGCGATAATCATCGTGCCGGTCAAAGAAAAGAATTCTTTGCGCTACGAGATTCCTGGGTTTAAGCGGCTACTGACTACTGATGGCGATACTGTGATTGCCGGCCAAAGGCTGACAAGCGGATCAATTAATCTTCATGATCTAATGCGACTTCAGGGTGTTGAATCAACCCAGCGTTACATCATGAATGAGATTCTCAAAATTTTTGCATCCCAAGGTCAAAATATTGCCGATAAGCATCTTGAGATAATTGTCCGGCAGATGTTCAGTCGTGTCCAAATTGAAGATCCGGGTGACAGCGAATTCGTTACTGGCGATATTGCTAGCAAGGTTGCTGTCATGGAAGCCAATACGCACATCGTGAAGAATAAGAAACACCCGGCTCAGTTTAGCCAGTTGTTGCTTGGTATTACCAAAGCCAGCCTTAGCACCGACTCATTTTTGAGCGCCGCATCGTTCCAGGATACCACAAGAGTGCTTATAGGTGCTGCCACTAGCGGTAAAATAGACCGTCTTTATGGTTTGAAAGAAAATGTAATACTGGGTCGAAAGATTCCGGTGGGGACAGGCTTCGGCGGCAATCTTCCACGGGCTCTTGACGTACCTGTAATTGACGAAGAATAATAGGGATGTTAAAGTAATCAACCATGCCGACCATTAACCAACTAATACGTAAACCACGGACTAAAGTCACTCACAAAACTAAATCTCCGGCTCTGCTTCGTGTTACTAATAATCTGAAGAATATTAACTATGAAAAGCACTCTCCGTTGAAGAGAGGCGTTTGCATCAAGGTGACTACCAAGACCCCGAAAAAACCGAATTCGGCACTGCGAAAAGTTGCCCGTGTACGTTTGACGAATGGCTATGAGGCCTGGGCGTACATCGGTGGCGAAGGACATAATTTACAGGAGCACGCAGTCGTTTTGGTGCGCGGAGGCCGAGTAAAGGATTTACCGGGCGTTAGATATCACATCGTCCGGGGAAGCCTCGACCTACAAGGTGTTGCCGGTCGCAAAAACGGCCGCTCAAAGTACGGCGCTAAAAAAGGTAGCAAGTAATGCCGCGTAAAAAGACCAAGTCACTAGTTAGGGATATTCCGCCAGACAGGATTTACGACAACGTTCAGGTCCAGAGATTAATTAATCGGGTTATGCTCGACGGCAAGAAGCAACTAGCCGAGCGGATAGTTTACGATGGAATGCAAAAGGCGGCCGATAAACTAAAAGTACAGAATCCGCTGGTAGTTTTTGAGCAGGCATTTAAGAATATTCAGCCGCATCTGGAAACTCGTTCCCGACGTATCGGCGGCGCTAATTATCAGATTCCCTTTGAGGTTAAAGGCCAAAGGCAAAACCACCTTACAACAATGTGGTTTGTCCAGGCTTGCAGAGCAAGGAGTGGTGTAGGTATGGCCGATCGGATTGCAGCTGAGCTGGTTGATGCTTATAACAATCAAGGGTCGGCAGTTAAGAAAAAAGAAGATACCCATAAAATGGCTGAAGCTAACCGAGCGTTTGCTCATTTTGCCCGCTTTTAGAAAATAAATATCATGGCCGAAAATAGATATCCTCTAGAGAAGATTCGTAATATTGGAATTATTGCCCATATTGACGCCGGCAAAACAACCACAACCGAAGGAATTTTATATCGTACTGGCTTAAGGCATAAAATCGGCACGGTCGACGATGGCGAGACCGTAACCGACTGGATGGCACAGGAACGCGAGCGCGGCATAACAATTGTTTCAGCGGCGGTAACTTGTTATTGGAAAAACCACCAAATCAATATTATTGATACACCGGGGCATATCGACTTTACGGTCGAAGTCGAACGTAGTCTTAGAGTTCTTGACGGCGCGGTAGTAGTTTTTGACGGCAAAATGGGTGTCGAGTCGCAGAGCGAAACAGTCTGGCGCCAAGCGGACAAGTATGGCGTACCAAGGCTGTGTTTCATAAATAAAATTAATCAAACCGGCGGCGACTTTTATAAATCGCTTGAGAGTATTCACCACCGATTAAGCAAACAAGCCTTCCCGATTCACTTACCAATAGGATTCGAGCAAAGCGTCAACGGCATCGTCGATCTGGTCAGCCTCAAGGCCTTCACCTATAAGGAATTTACCGATCACGAATTAGTTGAAGCAGAGATTCCGTCCGGAATGATAGATGATGTTAAACGTTACCGAAGTCTGCTGATTGAAAATGCAGTCGCAGAGGACGAAACTGTCCTAGAAAAATATTTCGAAGTAGGCGAAGAGGGTCTAAGCGAAGCAGACATTCGAAAAGCTATCCGGTCAGCTGTGCTGAGCGGGAAGTTTTTTGCTGTTTCGGGCGGCGATGGCCGCGGTGTGATTGTCGAAAAACTACTTGATGATGTTAATGACTATTTGCCCAGTCCGGTGGACCGTGGCTCAACGTGGGGAGTAAATCCTAAGACTGGTGATGAGATTGAACGAAAACCGGACGAAAACGAACCGTTCACCAGCCTGGCCTTTAAAATTGCTACCGACCCGTTTGTCGGTAAATTGGCTTACTTCCGAGTTTATGCTGGTAAGCTGAACGCCGGCAGCTACGTCCTTAATTCCTCGACTGGCGAGAGAGAGCGGGTTGGCCGTATCGTTCGTATGCAGGCTGATAAGCGCGAAGATGTCGTATCGGTCGGAGCCGGCGACATAGCGGCAATTGTCGGACTTAAAGGTACGACCACCGGCAATACAGTTTGTGATATCGGGCACCCAATTGTCTTGGAAAGCATTACTTTTCCCGATCCGCCGGTATCAATCGCAATTGAACCAAAAACTAAAGCCGACCAGGAAAAAATGAGCCTGGCTTTGCAGCGGTTAGCCGAGGAAGATCCGACTTTCCGGATTCGCGTCGATCATGAAACCGGCCAAACTATCATCCGCGGCATGGGCGAATTGCACCTTGAAATAATTGTTGACCGGATGAAGCGCGAATTTAACGTTGAAGCGAATGTCGGTGAGCCGCAAGTAGCTTATCGGGAGACTATCCGCCGAGACGGCGTAGAGGTTCAGGGAAAATTCATTCGTCAAAGTGGCGGCCGCGGTCAATATGGCGACGTCTGGTTACGGCTTAGTCAAAATGAGCCAGGAAAAGGTTTTGAATTTATCAACTCCATCAGGGGCGGTGTCATCCCCAGTGAATTTATTCCAGCCGTCAAAGCCGGTATTGAGGAAGCTATGAGCAACGGTGTTATTGCCGGTTATCCAGTTGTCGATGTTAAGACTGAGTTGTACGACGGCAGCTATCACGATGTCGACTCATCCGAACTGGCCTTTAAGATTGCCGGCTCCATCGCTCTGCAGGACGGAGTTAAAAAGTCCCAGCCGGTTCTGCTGGAGCCTATCATGAAAATTGTCGTAGTAACTCCTGAGAGTTTTATGGGTGATGTTATCGGCGACTTGAATAGTAAGCGCGGCAGGATTGAATCAATGGAAGACCTGAGCCCAGGCATTAAGGAAATAACTGCTTTTGTTCCTCTCGGAGAAATGTTCGGTTATACCACAAATCTTAGAAGTATGACTCAGGGTCGGGCGAGCTCATCCATGGAACTTGATCACTACGCCGATATGCCGGGCAATGTGGCTAACGCAATCATAGCTAAGAACAGCAAGTAGCCATCTTTACAAACTGGGGATAATTCTCTATAATTCTAGGGTAATAAGTGCGGGTATATTATACTCATGCTGATCATCCGATCAATTTAACTAATAGGAGTCACAAGTAAATGGCAGAGAAATTCGACCGAAGTAAACCTCATGTTAATGTTGGAACAATAGGACATGTTGATCATGGGAAAACAACCTTAACGGCTGCCATAACCCACGTCTTGGCTAAAAGGTTGCCGAGCTCAATCAACAAACCTGTTAAATACGACGAAATCGACAAAGCTCCTGAAGAAAAGCAGCGTGGAATTACCATTGCTACTTCTCACCAAGAGTACGAGACCGAAAAAAGACACTATGCCCACGTTGATATGCCTGGTCACGCCGACTACGTCAAAAATATGATTACCGGCGCCGCTCAAATTGATGGCGCGATTTTGGTTGTTTCCGCAGCTGACGGTCCTATGCCTCAGACCCGCGAGCACGTTTTGCTGGCAAGACAAGTCGGTGTACCGTCAATACTAGTCTTCCTAAACAAGATGGACCTCGCTGATCCCGAACTAGTTGAATTAGTTGAAGAGGAAATCAGAGACTTGCTGGCTAAGAACGAATTTGACCGCAATGCCCCTATTATCCGAGGTTCTGCCACCAAAGCCCTTGCTGGCGATGCTGCCAACGAAGATGCCGTCATGGAGCTGCTTAAGGCTATGGATGACTACATTCCCGAGCCGAAGCGAGTTTTAGATAAACCGTTTTTGATGCCGATTGAAGATGTCTTCTCGATTAAAGGCCGCGGAACTGTTGCCACGGGAAGAATCGAACAGGGGATCATAAAGGTTAACGATGACGTTGAGATCGTCGGCATCCGACCGACTACTAAAAGTGTCGTAACCGGCGTAGAAATGTTTAAGAAAAGCCTGGATCAGGGCCAAGCTGGTGATAATGTCGGTATCTTGCTGCGAGGAATTGAACGAGAAGATATCGAGCGCGGACAAGTCGTCGCCAAAACAGGCTCGATAACTCCTCATACTGAATTTGAGTCAGAAGTCTACATCCTCACCAAGGAAGAGGGCGGACGGCACACTCCGTTTTTCAAAGGTTATAAGCCGCAATTCTATTTCCGCACAACTGACGTCACGGGCGAAGTTGAACTGCCAGCCGACAAAGAAATGGTCATGCCTGGCGATACAATTACATTCAAAGTTAAACTACTTGCCCCAATCGCCATGGACCAGGGGTTGCATTTTGCAATCCGCGAAGGCGGCCGAACAGTAGGTGCCGGGGTTGTTACTAAAATAGACAAGTAGCCGGAATTGTTACATAAATTTTTCAGATAAACTACAAATATGCCAGAAAAAATCGCAGCACCTAAGAAAGTTGATAGCAAGCAGCGTATAAGAATTAGATTAAAAGCCTATGACCATAAGGTTATCGACCAAGCTGCCAAGCAAATTATAGATACTGCTCTAAGAACCGGCGCCAGCTTGGCTGGTCCGATTCCATTACCGACTGAAAGAAGCGTTTTCACTGTCGTCAAAAGCCCTCACGTTTACAAGAAGGCACGAGAACAATACGAAATGCGCGTTCATAAACGATTAATTGACGTATTTGACCCGACGCCTAAAACCATTGATTCGCTGATGAGCCTTAGCCTGCCTGCCGGTTGCGATGTTGAAATAAAAATGTAAAAAGCGCGCGCACCAATAAAACGATTCAGAAAATCTCCACCCAAAAAAATATAGTAAAATTTTCAACGCATTGACAGAAGTTATTACTGCGTGATAATCTGTTATGGTACTTTAGTAAAATTTGTCTTGGCATAGTCGCAGGTCTTGACCCAATAAGGAGAGAAACCGCTTCTGGCCAAGTGTTTTTATGTCGACCCGAAGGTTGACGACAGGAATCACTCTATGGTAAAAGCCCTGATTGCCCGCAAGGTTGGGATGACCAGCACCATTAGTAAAGATGGTGTCGTTGAGCCTGTTACTTTGCTTTTGACGGAGCCAAATGTGGTTGCCCAGATTAAGACAACCGAAATTGATGGTTATAACGCCATTCAGCTCGGCTCCGGGAAGTTAAATAAAACGAAAATCGGTAAATCAAAGGCCGGCCATCTAAAAAAATCTAAACACCAGGTCCGATATTTGCGAGAATTTCGAATCAAAGAACATGACTCGGAGCTGAAAGTCGGCGACGAAATAACAGTCAGCGATTTTGAAGTAGGCGAGTTGATCAATGTCACCAGTATCAGTAAAGGTAAGGGTTGGGCGGGCACAATTAAACGACATAATTTCCATCGTGGCCGCAAAACTCACGGTGGACAATCATATCGCCGACCCGGCTCAATTGGTTCGATGTACCCACAGAAGATATTTAAGGGTAAGAAGATGGCCGGACAGATGGGACACACACAAGTCACCGTTCGCAACCTGAAAGTATTGTTAGTCGATGGCGAGAACAATGTTCTTGGAGTCAAGGGGGCCGTACCTGGTCCGCGCCAGTCGATTGTCGAAGTCAGGGGAGCCTAAAACTATGCCCAACAAGACCGCAACGCCAGCAAAAAATACTCCCGCTTCCCCTAAGCTAAATAAGTCAGTTTTTGGAATTATACCCAGCAACCACGAATTGTTAAAACAGGCTTATTTGAGTTATTTGGCAAATGGCCGGCAGAATAATGCCAAGACTAAAACTCGAGGATTGGTAAGAGGCGGCGGCCGGAAGCCGTGGCGCCAAAAAGGTACGGGCCGAGCGAGAGTAGGATCGAGCCGTACTCCTCTTTGGGCCGGTGGCGGCGTCATTTTCGGACCAACCGGCAACGAAAACTATTCCTATCATATTTCTCAAAGCCAACGCAAGTTGGCTCTGCGCCAAGCTCTCAGCTTGGCTGCCAGCGAGAACAGGATTTTAGTCAATGACATTGACTCGAAGCACGGAAAAACCGGGGATCTGGTCAAGGCACTGGTTGCGCTCGGAGCCAAAGGGACAAGTTTGATTGTCGCCGATACTATCAATCGTGAATTAAGCCGTTCGACCAAAAATATCAGCCATAAAGTCAAATTAGTCCGGGAGCTGAATTTGAACGTTTTTGATGTCATGAATGCCGATACGATTATCATCAGCCCCAAATCATTGATAAATATCGACGAATGGCTAGGAAAATAGATATGGACAGCAAAAGCATGATTATCAGGCCGAAAATGAGTGAAAAGTCTTACGCACTGAGCAAGTTGGGTGTTTATGTTTTTGACGTACCGGTTTCAGCTAACAAGAATACAGTGGCGGCCGCAGTGGCAGCTCAGTTTGACGTCAAAGTCATAGAAGTTAATTTATTGAACCATCAGGGCAAAGCCAAAAGGACAATTCGGAATAATGGGCGGAAACTTCACAAGGGTGTTGAACCCGACAAGAAGCGGGCTTATGTTTTGCTGGCTAAGGGACAGTCTTTGCCGATCTTTCAAGCTGTAGAAGAGGAAATTGCTCAGGAAGAAAAAACTCAAGCAACCCTAGCCAAACAAGCCGAAAAAGCCGAGAAAAAACCGCGCAAACACTTAAGGCGAAAGGCTGAGGAATAATATGGCTATCAGGTCTCTCAAGCCAACAACTCCCGGTCAACGCGGAATGACAACTCAGGATTTCAGTTCCGTTACAGCTAAGAAACCTGTCCGTTCGTTGATCGTCGTCAAGGATCGTGACAACGGACGCAATAACCAGGGTCGTATCACCGTTCGTCATCACGGTGGCGGCGCTCGAAGATTTTACCGATTAGTAGATTTCAATTTACCTGTTGGAATGAAAGCTAAAATCGAGCAAATTGAGTATGATCCTAACAGATCCGCTAGAATCGCACGGTTAATAGACGAAGCCGGTGCTTATCACTATGTGCTAGCCGCTGGCGGCATGAAAGTGGGCCAATCTATTGTCTGTAATGAAGAAGTTCCTATTGAAGTCGGAAATCGCCTGCCGCTAAAAAATATTCCTGTCGGCAGTATGGTTCACTCCGTTGAGCTGACGCCGGGGAAAGGTGGCCAGCTGGCTCGCAGCGCCGGAAACAGTGCTCAGTTGGTTGCCAAGGAGGGTGATTATGCCCAAATCCGCCTACCTAGTGGTGAAGTCCGTTTAGTTCGGATTGACTGCCAGGCTAGTTTAGGCGTTGTCGGTAACGAACAACATCAGAACGTCAAAATTGGTAAGGCTGGTCGTAATCGGCACAAAGGCATCAGACCAAGCGTAAGGGGAGTTGTGATGAGCGCATCCGATCACCCGCACGGAGGTGGAGACGGCGGCAAGCATGGTATCGGTGGCGGCAAGAACCACGGTTCATCGCCAAAGACACCATGGGGCCAGAAGACATTAGGTTACAAAACCCGCCGCCGAAAGAGTACCACTAAGTATATCGTTAAGAGCCGTCACGCCGCTAAAAGGAGTTAAATATGAGCCGTTCACTAAAAAAAGGACCATTCATCGATTTTAAGCTCGCCAAAAAGGTTGCTGCCTTGGCGCCTGACGACCGAACTATAATTAAAACTTGGGCTCGGGCATCGACTGTATCACCGGATTTTGTTGGCCACACATTTGCAGTTCACAACGGTAAGGTTCATGTTCCGGTGTTTATCACTGAAAACATGGTTGGGCATAAATTAGGTGAGTTCTCGCCGACCAGGAAATTTAGGGGTCATGGCGGCAAACTCGCCAAAGCTGCCGCGAGCAACGCCTCCGGCTATCAGCAAGGTGGCGGCGGCGGTGAAGGAGTAAAACGTGCCAGTTAAAGCTATAGCCAAAGGTGTTAGGATTAGTCCGCGTAAAGTCAGCGAGGTCGCAGCCTTGGTCCGTGGCCGGACTGTAGCCGATGCTATTACGATCTTGGAGCATACTCCTCGGCGGGCGGCTATTGCTGTCAGTAAAACAATTCAGAGCGCTAAGGCCAATGCCGCTTATAACCATAATTATTTGCCCGATTCATTGTATATTTCCGAAATCAGCATTACGCCTGGTCCTCGCCGCAAAGCTTTCCGCCCAGTTGCCAGGGGCATGGCTCATCCCTACCAACACCGATCATCTCATATTAGAGTTCTTGTTGACGGTGAGATAAGAAAGCCCAAAAAACCGGCCGTAAAAGCCCAGACGAAGGAGAAAAAATAATGGGTCAAAAAGTAAATCCGATTTCGATGCGCCTTCAGGTGAATAAAGACTGGCGCAGCAAATGGTATGTCAACAAGCGTGATTATGCAAAGTATTTGCATAATGATCTTGAGGTTAGGCGCATGATTCAGGAGAAACTGGGCAGCCGGGCAGCTATAAATAAGGTTGATATTGAACGTTCGCCGAATCTGGTCTCGGTTACTATTCACACCGCTAAGGCCGGGGTTGTGATTGGTCGTGGCGGCACCGGGGCGCAAGAGCTCAAAGAGGCCATTGAAAAGATTTATATGACTCCGACCAGAGTTAATATCGAAGAAGTTAAAAAGCCGGAAATGTACGCCAAACTGGTTGCCGAAAACATCGCCCATCAGCTTGAACGGCGAATGTCATTCAGGCGAGCAGTTAAATCATCCGCCGCCGCAACAATGCGGGCAGGGGCTAAAGGCGTCAGAATTCAAGTCGCCGGTCGGCTAAATGGCGCTGAGATGTCACGTCGCGAAAAAGAAGTTCAGGGCAGTGTGCCGCTGCATACGATTCGAGCCGATATTGATTATGCCTATATTCCCGCCAAAACACCTGCCGGAATTGTCGGCGTTAAAGTTTGGATTTGTAAAGGAGAGGTGAGTTAGAAATGCTTCTGCCGAAAAGAACTAAATACCGCAAAGTACGAAAGGGCCGAATCACCGGCGTTGCCACGCGTGGCGAATACATTGCTTTCGGAGAATATGCTCTTCAGGCCGAAGGCCACGGCAGAATTAGCGCCCGCCAAATCGAAGCTGCCAGGCAGGCTATGACCAGATATATCAAGCGCGGTGGCAAAATTTGGATTCGGATATTTCCGCATACGCCAGTTACCAAGAAGCCGCTTGATGTAAAAATGGGCAGCGGCAAAGGTAGTCCGGAGTATTTCGCCGCCAAAGTTAAACCGGGTACGATTTTGTTTGAAATGCAGGGCGTCAGCGAAGCAATAGCACGAGAGGCAATGCGTCTGGCCGGCAATAAGCTGCCGATCAAGACTCGTTTCCTTATCAAGGAGGACGTGTAATGAAAATTGTAGAAGTCCGTAAGCTATCAACGACCGAGCTGGCCACAGAAAGCACCAAACTCAGAGAAGAAATTGCCGAGCTCAAGCGCCGTGTCTATTTAGGGGAAGTCCAAAATGTTCGCCTAATCCGTAATAAACGAAAAGATTTGGCGCGAATGTTTACCGTTCTAAGCGAGCAGCTATTAAAGGAGAAAATGTAATGGCAAAAGAATTTACCGGCGTGGTTTCATCCGCTAAAGCCGACAAGACAATAGTCGTACTCGTCCAGACCCGTAAAACGCATCCGATATATCATAAACAATATCTTGACAGTAAGAAATTCATGGCCCATGACGAAAAAAACGAAGCTAAAGAAGGCGATCGAGTCTTAATTGTCGAGACCCGTCCAATCAGTGCCAAGAAACGTTTTATACTCAGCCAGATTATTACCCGCCCGAAGCTGACAAAAGAGGATACTGTGATTGATCTGCCACAGCCGGAGGAAGCTAAATGATACAGCAAGAAACACGTCTAAATGTCTGCGATAACTCAGGCGCAAAAGAAATATTGTGCATCAGAGTTCTTGGCGGTACACGACGCCGCTACGCCGGTGTTGGCGATGTTATTGTGGCGACGGTTAAGGACGCCAACCCGAACGGAACTGTCCGAAAGAAATCAGTTGTCCGGGCGGTCGTGGTCAGAACTAAAAATACCATTCGCCGTAAAGACGGCTCAACCATTAAGTTTGATGACAATGCAGCAGTCATTATTGGCGACGATAAATTGCCCAGAGCTACCCGGATTTTCGGTCCCGTTCCGCGCGAACTTCGCGAAATGGGTTATGCAAAAATTATTAGCTTAGCCCCAGAGGTTCTATAAAGATGAGTAAATTATTCAAAATAAGACTCAAAAAAGGCGATAAAGTCGTTGTCCGATCCGGTAAATACAAAGGTCAAGTCGGCAAGGTTATCTCGACACACCCAAGCGACAATACTGTAACTGTCGATGGTATCAACATCGTCAAGAAGCATATAAAACCGAATAAAACCTATCCTCAGGGGGGTATTGTCGAGCTTACTAAGCCGATGCCGGTTGGTAAAGTCGGAATTGTCGAGCCGGAATCAAAAAAACCGTCTAAGATAGGATATTCAATTCAAGCCGACGGTACGAAAGTCAGACACTATAAGCTAACCGGAAAGGAGATCAAATAATGGCTCAAGCAACCAAACAACCTACTCAAACCATCATTACCAGCCGTCTTGGTGATCTCTATAAAAATACTTTTGCTGCCGAACTCAAAACAGAGCTTGGTCTATCCAATATTAATCAGGTTCCGAAGCTTGAAAAAATTGTTCTTAATATCGGCCTGGGCCGGTCCAAAGACGATAAGCGGATGATTGAAGCTGCTGCCAATACTCTAAGAAAAATCACCGGCCAACAACCAGTCGATACGATTTCCAAAAAGTCGATTGCTAATTTCAAACTGCGTGAAGGTAATAAGATAGGTTTGAAAGTTACTCTCCACGGGCAGCGGATGTATGAGTTTCTTGATCGTCTGTTAAACCTGGTCTTACCTCGCCTGAGGGATTTTCACGGCCTCAGCCGTAAGTCATTTGATAAAAGCGGTAATTACAGCATCGGCCTGACCGACCAATCAGTTTTCCCAGAACTCAGTTTTGAGGAAACTACGCCTTCTCATGGTATGCAAGTTGTTTTGGTTATCAAAAGCCAGGAGCCTGGGCACTCCCTACAGCTGTTAGAAAAATTAGGCGTCCCATTTGAAAAGGAGAATGCATAAATGGCTAAGCGATCAATAGTAGTTAGAGATTTGAAACGACAGAAAATGATAAAACAGTACGCGGCAAAAAGAGCGGAGCTTAAAGCGTATGGAGATTATGAAGGATTAGCAAAGTTACCCCGAAACTCGTCTCCGACTCGCTGGAAAAACCGCTGTTCTGAAACTTCTCGTCCCCGATCCTATATGCGAACATTCGGACTGAGCCGTCTTTCTTTTCGGGAGCATGCCAGCAAGGGTGAAATACCCGGCGTAACTAAGTCGAGTTGGTAAAGGAGAATAATATATGAGCTATATATCTACAGATCCGATCGCCGATATGCTGACCCGCATTCGAAATGCTATTACTGTCCGTCACAACGAAGTCGTTCTGCCTCACTCCAAGTCGAAAGAAGCCGTGGCGGCACTGCTGAAAAGTAACGGTTATATTGATGATGTTAAAATCAGCCAAGACAAAATCGGGAAAACTATCACCATCATAGTCAATCACCCAAATGAAAATGCCAGAATCACTGAAATAACCCGAATCAGTAAACCGGGCCGAAGAAGTTATGCCGGCGCCAAACAGATACCAGTGATTAAAAATGGACGCGGTATTGTTATAGTTTCTACCAGTAAGGGAGTAATAACGGGTAAGCAAGCCAAAAAACTTGGTGTTGGCGGCGAGCTGATCTGTAAGGTTTATTAGGTTGATTTATGAGTAGAGTCGGACGATCACCAATTAAAGTACCACCAAATGTCACAGTTGATATTGCCAGTGACGGTATTACGGTAAGGGGGCCGAAAGGCGAATTGCGCCAGTCTGGTTTGAGCGGCATTAAAGTGGTACAGGCAGACGGGCAGATTACATTGTCTAGATCTAATGACGAGCGCGTTAACCGTTCTAACCACGGATTGCTGAGATCTTTGATCGACAACATGATCACAGGAGTTGTCAGCGGCTTCAGCAAAAAACTCGAGCTCAACGGCGTCGGTTATAGAGTTGCCTTAGCCGGGTCTGATCTTCGCTTTAATCTGGGATTTTCGCATGACGTGACCTATAAAATTCCAGCCGGTATTACGGCCACTATTGAGCAGAATGTGATTACCGTCAGTGGTATCGATAAACAACAAGTTGGCCTGGTGGCGGCGGGCATCAGGGCGCTGAGAAAACCGGAACCGTATAAGGGTAAAGGAATAAAATATATTGACGAACATGTGGTTCGTAAAAGCGGTAAGTCCGGTAAAGAGAAGGCGGCATAGACATGAATCGATTAACGCATAAGATTAAAAACGCCGAGTTGCGCCGGAACAGGGTCAGGGCAAAAGTCAGCGGCACCGCGAAAAGGCCGAGACTAAGCGTTCATATCAGCAATCGTCACATTATCGGCCAGCTCATTAATGATGAAACAGCGTCGACATTGGTTTATGTATCGACAGTCGGCAAAAAAGAAGTGCCGGCGAAAATGACCGAAAAAGCAGCTTGGGTCGGGGCAGAAGTCGCCAAGGCCGCTAAAGCCGCGAAGATATCCAGTGTTGTCTTCGATCGAGGCAGCCATTTATATCACGGTAGGATTAAAATTTTGGCTGATAATGCACGAACTAACGGATTGGAGTTTTAATGGATTCAAAATCAAGACCCAATAATAGAAAATCTGGTTTTCCGGGCGAAGAAAAACAATTCGACGAACGAGTAGTTCATATCGATCGGGTGGCTCGTGTCGTGAGGGGCGGCCGCCGCTTCCGCTTTAGGGCTTTGGTAGTTGTCGGTGACCGCAAGAATCAAGTCGGCATCGGTCTCGCCAAGGGCGCTGATGTCACAGCGGCAGTTACTAAAGCAACCGACGTCGCCAAGAAGCATTTGATAAAAGTCCCGGTCGCCAACGGAACTATCCCCCACGAAGTTACAGCCAAGGTATCCGGAGCCAAAATTCTGATTATGCCGGCTAGCGCCGGTACTGGGTTAATAGCCGGCGGAGTTGTTAGGACCGTGCTTGAGGTTGCTGGGGTTAAAGATGTTCTGAGCAAATCTTTAGGCTCAAGCAACCAGTCTAATACTGCCTATGCCACGGTTTCCGCCTTGGAGAAGCTAGTCCCGAGAGATAAGTGGCTGATAAATAATCCAAGGGCGAGTGAAAAGCCTGACCCGCCAAAGCCGAAAAAAGCCGAGGCTGATAAAGAGAAAACCAAAGCCTAGACTATGAAATACAATATGCTTAATCTCCAATCTTATAAAAACTCGAAACGAGTCGGGCGTGGTATAGCCGGCGGACAAGGCAAGACAGCGGGCCGTGGAACCAAAGGTCAAAATTCACGGGCCGGCTCCAGCAAGAAACCTGGTTTTGAGGGCGGACAGAATCCGCTGATGCAGCGCTTACCAAAATTGAAGGGCTTTCATTCGGCGGCCATCAAAAATACGGTCGTCTACACGGGCCAGCTTGAGAAGCTTGAAAAACACGAAATCGACACTTCTGTTCTGGCTGAGGCTGGCATTATTCCTAACCCCCATCTTATAGTGAAATTGCTAGTAAAGGGGTCACTTACCAAAAAATTGCACGTCAAATTACCGGCTGCCAGTGCTGCCGCAATTGCGCAAATTCAGTCAAAGGACGGAATATTTGAACCGACGCCTCGACTTCCAAGGCCAGTGACTTCAAAGCGGACTGCCAATATAAAAGGCAAGAGGCCTGTAAAAACTTCTATTTAACTAGAATGGATATAAAAATATACTTATAATTTAGAACGAGCTTGAGGGTAATATGAGTTGGAAGGTAATCTGGAGATCACTAAGCAACCACGATATGCAAAAGCGTATCGCGGCGGCACTCGGCATATTGCTGGTCTTTAGAATACTGGCTCACATTCCTGTTCCGTTGTCTAACCCGCAAACACTCAAAGAGATACTGACAAACCTGTTTAATTCAAAAACGTTAGCGAACTCACAGTTCCTGAGCTTTGCTAATGTCTTAAGCGGTGGCGCACTGGCTAATTTTTCAATCATGCTGGCCGGGCTTGGGCCATATATTAACGCTTCAATTATCATGCAGCTGCTTACCAAGGCTATACCAAAGCTTGAGGCTCTGCAAAAAGAAGGCGAGTTTGGCCAGAAGAAGATCAATCAGTATACTCGTATTCTGACTCTGCCCCTGTCGATAATTCAGTCCGTCGGTTCGATATATTTAATCAGAGAGGCTGCTCAGAGCATTGGCGGCATCGGCAACATTACAGCCAACACCTCTATCTTGCAATGGGTATTGATGATAGCAACCCTAACCGGCGGGTCGATGTTGCTGATGTGGTTGGGCGAGCTCATCACCGAACAGGGTATCGGTAACGGCATATCGATTATTATTACAGTCGGCATTGTTAGCCGCCTTCCTGGGACCGTTAAGAGCATCTACACGGCTCTTGCGGGCACAGGCAAGCATCTAGTGCTGTTTGGTCAAAAAATGCCCTTCAGCACCAGGGACATTGTCTATGCATGCATTATTACAGTAGCTGTGGTCGGTCTGACGTGGGTGGTAGTCAAGCTTAATGAAGCCGCCCGGCGTTTGACGATCAATTATGCTAAACGTATTCAAGGTAATCGGGCCTATGGCGATGTTACGACCGTCTTGCCGGTCAAACTGATCACGGCAGGAGTTATTCCGATCATCTTCGCGGTTGCCTTCTTGAGCGTTCCCAGTTTTGCCGGACAATTGATGAGCGGAGCTAAAAGCCAGTATCTGCAAAAAATTGGGACCCATCTTACAACCTGGTTCCAGTCGCCGACCACGACAACATTTTCCACCGAGGGCTGGCACGCCGCTATATATCCGGTTGTTTACTTTCTATTAGTGTTCGTTTTTACGTTTTTCTATACTAATGTCACCTTTAATGCCAAAGAAATTGCTGAAAATCTCCAAAAACAGGGAGGATTTATCGAAGGCGTCAGATCGGGCAGCCATACCGAAAAATATCTGAGCAAAATCGTTAACCGGGTAACCTTATTCGGCGCCATTAGCTTAGGCGCGCTGGCGCTATTGCCAATAATTGCCCAGATCTTCATTAAAGCCAATATCAGTATCGGTGGAACCAGTGTACTAATATTGGTATCTGTTAGTCTTGAGACGCTGCGGGCCGTCGAATCGAGGGCCTTGATGGTTACCTATGACCAATATAGCGAGCCTAATTTCTTTGGAGAAGAGATAAAGGAAGAGGCTCCTCCAAGCAAGATAAGCCGGCTAAAATTCTGGCACCGGCGGAAGAAGAAAGACTAAAAATTTCATGAACGATATAATTCTTGCCGAAAACACTTTACAGAGGGAGTGTTTTACTGATACAATAAATATTCGTTATATTTATGGCAGCTAGTAAAGAAGTAATCGAACTGACAGGGACGGTGAAAGAAACTCTTCCCGGAACTCAGTTTAAGGTTGAACTTGAAAACGGTCATCAAATTATAGCTCACGTTGCAGGTAAGATGCGCAAACATTATATCCGTATCGTGCCAGGCGACAGCGTAACGGTTGAGTTAACCCCGTATGATCTCACAAAGGGAAGAATCACCTATCGCAAGTCATAGTTAATTAAGCAGTGTGTCATTGTCACACCAATAAATGAGGAGCAGTGATCCGCATGAAAGTGCGTGCAAGCGTCAAAAAGATAAGCCCTGATGATCTAATCGTCCGCCGTAAAGGACGAGTTTATATCATTAATAAACTCAAGCCAAAGCACAAGCAAAGGCAGGGTTAGATAGAATATGGCGAGGATTTCAGGCGTAACCATACCAGATAATAAGCAGATAATGTATTCGCTGGCTTATGTTTTTGGAATTGGCTTAAAAACCAGCCAAGATATTCTGAAAGCAGCAAAGGTTAATCCTGAAATTCGCACCAAAAATCTCACAGACGCTGAAATTTCTCAAATCCAGGAAGTGATCAATAAAAGTTACGTCGTCGAAGGAGAATTACAGAGAATAATTTCCGGGAATATTAAGCGCCTTAAGGATATAAAGTCATATCGAGGGATACGCCACCAGGCTAATCTTCCGACTCGCGGCCAGAGGACCAAGACAAATGCCCGTACCAGGCGAGGAAAGAAAGTAACTGTTGGCGGAACCGCTAGGAAGATTGCGGCCAAGACTTAAGGAATTGTATGCCAGAACCAACGATCGTAGAAACACCAGCAGTAGCCCAAGAAAACCAGCCCGTTCTACCTGAGACTGAAGCTGCTATTAAGGCGGCCCCAAAAAGAAAAAAAATCAAAAGAACTGTTAGTACCGGTCAAATGCACGTACTGGCGGCGTTCAATAACACACTGGTATCTTTTACGGACAACAAAGGTAATGTTTTGACAAATTGTAGTGCCGGGGCCTGCGGTTTCAGAGGTTCGAAAAAAGGGACGGCTTATGCTGCCCAGATAGCTACCGAAAAAGCCGGCCAATTAGCTAAACAGAATTTTGGCCTATCCAAAGTGGAAGTTTATGTTAAAGGTATTGGTCTGGGCCGTGATGCTGCCATTCGGACACTGCAGAACCTGAATATTGGTGTTGATAGCGTAAAAGACGTAACGGGTGTACCGCATGGCGGCGTTAGACCCCGTAAAGCTCGAAGGGTTTAGCGGGTAGGACAAAAATATGGCACGAGAATTGCAATCAGTCGTAAAAATGAGTCGGCGTGAAGGTTATGCCCTTCACCCTAAAGCTCATAAAGCCTTGGTTAAAAGATCAACTCCTCCTGGTCAGCAGAACAGAATGGGGCGCGGCAGCAAGCCAAGTCAGTATTCTATCCAGTTAAGGGAGAAGCAGAAGGTCAAGCGGTTATATGGGCTATTGGAGAGGCAATTCCGCAACTTGATGAAGGAAGCTTCCCGTAGCAGCGGTCAATCCGGAGAGGTCTTGCTTAGCTTACTTGAACAGCGGGCCGACAACGTTGTCTACCGGGCTGGTTTCGCATCGTCTAGGGCTGGCGCACGACAACTTGTTACGCACGGCCATTTTCTACTGAATGATCGACGCTTTGATATCCCATCTTTGAGAGTTTCGGTTGGGGATGTATTAGTAGCCAGACCAAAAAGTGAAAAGTCCGAATACTTTAAACGACTTGATGATGTCAGCCCAGCCCCGTCCGTTATACCAGCCTGGCTCAAGGTTAACCGCAAAAAGCTGCAGATTGATATTTCTGGCTTACCAACGCGCGAAGATGCCGAGCCAGATCTAAACGAGAATTTAATAGTCGAATATTACTCACGCTAATAGGAGGTAAAGAGTATGTCAAAAACCATTCACACACCGAGACTTGTCAAAGTCGATGACCACACGTCAAACAGCGCGACGTTTGTTATCGAACCGCTGCACAGCGGCTATGGCATGACGCTGGGCAATAGTCTACGGAGGGTTTTGCTTTCAAGCATAGCTGGTGCGGCAATTACTAGCTTTAAGCTCGAGAGTGTAACTCATGAATTCTCGACAGTACCAGGTGTCAGGGAAGACGTTATTGAAATAATGTTAAACCTTAAAGGTGTCAGGTTCAGGGTTTTTAGCGATGAACCTCAGACACTCCGTCTAACTAAACAAAATAAAGGTGTAATTACTGCCAAAGATATTTCGACCAATGCTGATGTCGAAATCGTTAACCCGCAACACGTTATTGCGACACTAGACGACCCGAAAAAATCTTTTGTTATGGATATGGTAGTCGAATCAGGTCGCGGTTATCGGACAATTGAGGAACAAACCGACCAAAAGCCTAGCGATATGATTGCACTTGATGCAATTTTCAGTCCGGTTCTACGGGTTCGCTATAAAGTTGAAAATACCCGAGTTGGCCAGGCAACAGACCTTGATAAGCTGCTGATTACTATTGACACCGATGAATCAATTTCACCTCGTGACGCCTTTGAAGAGGCGGCTGCGATTCTCGTCAATCAATACACCGCCTTAGCTGGCCAAACAAGAGTCGAGGTTGAGCCTCTGCCTTCAGCTGAAGACGAAACAGACATGTCCGGCATGCATGAAGATGAGCCTAACCATCTGATGACATCTATTGATGATCTCAACCTGTCGGCTCGAACCACCAATGCTTTGATTAATAATGACATTCATACCTTAAATGACCTATTCAGCTTGAATGACGCCGAACTGCGGGACTTAAAAGGTTTTGGCAGTAAGGCGCTGGATGAAGTCAAAGAGAAACTGGCCGAACTGGAGCTTTAATAATGCACAGACACGGATACAAGGGCCGAAAATTTAACAGAGAAACAGACCAAAGAAATGCTCTGGTTAAGAGCCTTGCCGAGTCGTTGATTAAGTATCAAGCTATCGAGACAACCCTGCCAAAGGCCCGCGAACTTGTCCCCTATGTCGAGGATCTGATCACAAAAGCTAAAAAAGCCGATCTGCACAATCGTCGTATGATTATTGCTAAATTGCAGACGACAGCCAGTGCCCATAAGTTGATCGATGAAATCGCTCCACAGCTCAAGAGCCGCAGTAGCGGTCATCTCAGGATCGAAAAAACGGTCAACCGTAGAGGTGATAATGCGCTGCTGGCGAGAGTCAGTTTTGTTGATAAGCTTAGCGCCGCAGTTACCGCCCCAGCGGAAGATGAGGTTGAAGAGAAAGTTGAAGCAGTCGCTGAGGTTAAGGAAAAATAGTCATGGTAAACAAGACATATAGCCCAAAACCAACTGAAGTTTCACGCGTCTGGTACTTAATTGACGCCAGCAATATAGCTTTTGGAAGAGTCGCGACTAAGGCTGCCCGAATACTAATAGGAAAAGATAAACCGATGTTCGCCAGTCATGTTGATTGCGGCGACTATGTCGTGATAATTAATACCGATAAGATAGCAATCACAGGCGATAAGCTCGACCAGAAGATGTATTATCATCACAGCGGGCACGCCGGCGGCTTGAAAGCCATGAGTTTACGTCAAAAAATGGAACGCGACTCGACTGAAGTACTGATGCGGGCTGTCAGGGGTATGCTGCCGGTCAATAAATTACGTCCCGGCCGACTGGCGCGTTTAAAAATCTATCCAACCGAAGATCACGATCAGCGTCCGCAAAAACCAGTTAAATTAGACATGAAAGGGATCAAATAATGCCCACCTCTAAGAATGATTATTTTTATGGTCTGGGACGAAGAAAGAGTTCTACTGCCCGAGTCCGGGTAAAAGGCGGCAACGGCGAGATCGTGATTAACAATAAGCCGGCTGAAGAGTACTTTTCTCAGAGTAAGTATTTGTTAAATAAACTGGCACAGCCTTTTACGTCGCTCGAACACGAAAATAAATATTCTATTTCTGTCAAAGTTGCCGGCGGCGGTCCCGACGGACAGGCCGAAGCTATTCGGCTCGGCATCTCCAAGGCTCTGGTGCTGCTCAACGAGGAATTTAAGGGAACCCTGAAAAGGGCCGGCATGTTGAGCGGAGACTCTCGCGAAAAAGAAAGAAAGAAATTTGGCCTCAAAGGCGCTAGGAAGCAGCGTCAATTTACGAAACGCTAAGCTTTCTTAAGATTAGCTTACTGGGTTATAATTAGTTCGATGAGCAAGGAAGTTATATTAACTGGGATTCGTTCAAATAGCGAACTACACCTAGGTAACTATTTAGGTGCGATATTGCCGGTCATTCATTTGCAAAATAAGCACGCCGGCGATTATCAGTTCAACATGTTTATCCCTGATCTGCACAGCTTAACAACACCGATCAATCACGATAATCTTTTTCAACAAACAGTTGATAATTTAAAAATATTCGTGGCCGCCGGTTTAAATATTGATAACCCAGATAGCTACATCTATCGTCAGAGCTATATTCCTGCGCACAGCGAACTAACCTGGATACTGGATTGTTTTACACATTTTGGCGAAGCATCCAGGATGATACAGTTCAAAGAGAAATCTAAACAGCTTGGCGACGAAGCGGTGAGCGTCGGGTTATTTAACTATCCGGTTTTAATGGCGGCTGATATCTTGCTGTACGGGGCGAATTGGGTTCCGGTTGGCGAAGATCAGAGGCAGCACCTGGAACTGGTCCGGAATCTGGCAGTCCGTATTAATAATAAATTTCAAAAACCGCTATTCGTCGTACCCGGGGAATGGTCTGAGCAGGTGAAATTTATGGGCCAGGATCAAGCCGCTCGTATCAGATCATTGCGTAATCCAGAAGTGAAGATGAGTAAGAGCATCGGTGATCCTGCCGGCACAATTATGTTAAGCGATAATCCCGACGAGGCTTCCAAAAAGGTGATGGCCGCAACAACCGACAGTCAAGCCAAGATTAATTTTGATTTTAAATCTCAGCCCGGAATAAGTAATTTACTCCAGATGCTAGCTCTTCTGACTGATCGGCTGCAGCAGGATGTTAACGGCGAATGGGAGGGTAGGACTGGTTACGGAGAACTAAAAGGAGTGGTTGCGGCGGCCGTGAAAGACTTCCTGGTTAATTTACAGGCTAGATTAACTGAAGTTAGCGCCGATCATATTATGGAAGTTTTGGCTAAAGACGAAGAATACATATCCGGAGTCGCAAATAAAAAATTGTTAGCAGTTCAAGAAGCAGTTGGCCTACGGCCGGCAGTATAGTTTGGCTTGATGCGAATAAAAATCACCCAAAGCGAAGAAAAGACGCGTCTAGATCAAATTATAGCCCGGAGATTTAATCAGTTTAGCCGGTCATATATCCAGAGGTTATTTAAAGTTAATAAAATCAGGATCAAATCCATGCCGGGCGGCATCAAGCCGAGCATTAAACTAAAGCCTGGACAGGTGGTAACGATCGAGGCATTTGACAACACTAAAATAAAAAACGATCTAAAAATACCGATTATCTATGAAGATGATGACTGCGTCGTCATAAATAAACTCAGTGGCATATTGTCTCACGCTAAAGGTGCATTGAACGAAGAAGAGACGGTCGCCAGCTGGCTGGCGCCTAAATTGGCTGGCCTTGACGGCAACCGAGCTGGGATTGTACACCGGCTAGATCGAAATACTAGCGGAGTTATGATCTGTGCGAAAAATAAGACTTCGATGACCTGGCTGCAAAAACAATTTTCTAGTCGCAAGGTTAAAAAAGTATATCGGGCAGTTGTAGCCGGCAGGCCTGAGCACGATGAAGCTATCATAGATATGCCTATCGAGAGAAACCCCAATCGACCTTCAACATTCCGAGTCGGCACCAATGGTAAACCGTCTATCAGCGGCTATAAGGTCTTAATGGCGTCACAGCATTTCAGTCTGCTGGAGCTTAAACCGCAAACCGGACGGACCAATCAGCTAAGGGTTCACCTAAAGGCGATTAATCATCCCATATTGGGCGACAGTATCTACGGCGGACCGCCGGCCGACAGGTTATTTTTACACGCCCTTAGCCTAGAGTTGACATTACCGAGCCGTGAAAGACGAGTTTTTGAGGCGAAGCAACCGACCGAATTTAATAACGTTATTAAAAACGATGAGTAGCATAGTTATTAATCCGCTGACAAAAGCAGAGCTGCAGGATTTTATTAACAGTCAGAACCATGCGCTTGGCATAGTCGGCGGAGCCGGTTTCGGCAAAGCAGCGATTATCGGATGGATGCTCCGGCAATATCTTCCAAAAGCGCCGGCCGATATTACCAATTATCCCTATTTGAAATATATTACCGAGGAAAAGGGCATTATCTCTATCGATGTGATCAGAGACCTGAGAAAATTTTTGAAGCTTAAGATCCCGGGGCAAGTTGCTCTACAGCGGTTTGTCGTTATAGACCATGCCGATAATATAACGCTACCAGCTCAAAATGCCTTATTAAAAACGTTAGAAGATCCGCCGGCCGGTACGCTGCTAATTCTTTCGCTGAATAATGAGCTGAGCGTTATAAGTACTATTAGATCTAGACTCCAGCTTATTCATCTAAAAAGACCGGCTAGGGCAGAAGTTATTAATTACTTCGTTGAGCAGGGTCATCTTAAGCCGGAAATAGATCGGGCATATTTGATGTCTGGTGGCTTAGTCGGGGCATTAGCGGGTTTACTGGAGAATGAAGACAGCGGCATACAATCAATTGTCGAAGAAGCTAAACAAGTATTGAAGTCTAGCCTGTTTGATCGTTTAGCCATGGTTGATGGTATGGCCAAGGATAAGGTCAGATGTCAGACACTTTTTAAAATGATCATACAGATTGCCCAAAGTGGGCTTGAAACAACTGCCGCCCGTGGCGATAAAGCGGCAATTCTGAGGTGGCAAAGAGTTATTAATGCGGCTTACCAGGCGGAAGTGTCATCTACGAACAATGTCCAGCCGAAGCTGGTGTTAACTAACCTGATGTTAAGCTTATAGTTTGTTATAATAGTCTGATATGGTAGAGCTTCTAATTATTGCGGTCTTTGCAGTTCTCGCTTTCCGTAATCTTGCCGTACGTGACGACGAGTTCAATCTTCTCTCCCGGAAATTAAGCGATCGCCTGGGCCGCTTATGGGATATAGCTCACCAGGGCATGCGTGAGAATAGATTTTTAAGAGCCGAAAAAGCTTTGCTGACAATTCTCAAAATAGACGATCGTAATGCAGCTGCCTATAACCGACTGGGAATATTATATGCAAAACAAAAAGAATACCGTGACGCCATTGACTGTTTCGAGATTGCCAGCAGCATCGAGCCGACCCCATCTAGCCTCCATAACCTTGGTCTGATCTACTATGACACCGAGAATTATGAAAAAGCCGGGATTGCCTTTGAGCAAGCACTCAGGCTCGAGGACAATCTTGCCGCCAGGCACGTAGCTTACGCAAAAGTCCAGGAAAAATTAGGCAACGAAAAACTAATGTTTCAGTCACTCGAAAAAGCGGCTGATCTAGAGCCAAACGTGGAAACATATAGTCTGTTGCTCAAAGCCTATAAAAGCCGGGATATGGCACCTGAAGCCGATATTCTTGAAGAAAAATTAAAAAAAATTACTAAGACGGGTAAAAGACCAAAAATGGTCGTCAGACCAAAAAGAGTGGTCATATAAGTTGCCTCAAGGAGTAATCTTTGTTAAAATTCACCCTTGTAATGGTTAATTCGCCGGCATAGCTCAGTTGGCTAGAGCAGCTGTTTTGTAAACAGCAGGTCGTGGGTTCGAGTCCCTCCGCCGGCTCCAAATTGCAGGGGTAGTGAAGCGGTCAAACACTGGTGACTGTAAATCATCCGGCTTCGGCCTTCGGGGGTTCGAATCCCTCCCCCTGCACCACAGATTAGGGCGTCGTGCACGCTAGAACTTTTTTAAGAGTAATATCAGGTTATCAACTAATAAAAGGGCAACATCATGAGCAATAACGTTAAGAAGCCTATAACTAGATGGTTGGGCGTAATATCGCTGATTATCTTCGGTGCGCTTATAGGCTGGGATTTTTCAGCGTTTCAAAGCACGGTAACGGCAGTAATTGTTTCTGTTATCATAGCTATAGTATTTGTTTTAGTTACCAAGCTGGCTAATATTGAACCTGGCTGGCCCAAGGACTAGTTGATAAAACCAAAATCAATCAATATTGCTTTAACTCTGTAGATCACACCGTGCCAATGTTATATAGTAAATGCATTCACTGTTCGCATATTTAATGCCGAGATAGCTCAGGGGTAGAGCACTTCCATGGTAAGGAAGGGGTCACGGGTTCAAATCCCGTCCTCGGCTCCAAATTTGTTTGTTACAAGAGTTTAATTATAACGAGTGATCTGTTAAGATAGATATAATACTAAAGGTGTACATATAATGGCGAGAAAAAGCGATAAACGAAAAATCATTGCTCTAGTGTCAGAAGAGACTAAAGAGCGGATTTATTATACGACTAAAAATACTCAGAATACTCCGGACAAATTGAAGTTAAAAAAATACAGCCCCAAGCTGCGACGACGCGTAATTTTTACTGAGACGAAAAAAAGTCTTGGTCGGAATGAAGTCAAACCGAGAAAACACTAGTTTAGTTGCGCTAGATCTAAGATTGTATTTAGTAATTCTGCATGACTCCATATAAGCGGAGTGACTGATATCGGTGCGCCGTCTGATGGATTGACCTGCTCAGACAGAACCTTGCTTCTCAGGGCATGTTGTTTTGTCCATTCAACATAGTGCCGGGCTTTATCGGGCTGGTTGTTTCGGATATAGTACTGCGCCAGCCACAACGTAGTCACAAACCATGGATTACCCATGTAGGGAGTATTAGATTCGAAATAATGGTCATGTTCGTAACGGGGCGAGCCGCCCGAAGGGCTGATATCGAGTAATTTTTGCTCAATTGCCGTAACGGTATTTTTAAGCATACTGACGTCTATGCTGTTGCCGATATATAGCATCACTCCATACATCGATGATACGTCGAGAGTCTCGTCGAAGTCTAGAACCCCGCCTTCATTGAGTAAGAAACCTTTTCGATAAGACTGGGTCTGCTGGTTATAGAATGTATCGAATTTTGAAAGAATTTTATCTGAGGCGTCCCTCCACGATATAGCGTCATCGGGATATTCGAATTTTTCAGCTAACTCTGCTGCAACTATTAATGCCTGATAAGTAACTGCCGCCGTATAAGTGTTTGTCAAAAACTTTTCTTCCCATAAATCATAGCTGGCATGGGGCAGACCAGTCGATTCATCGATGAATGATGCCATAAATTTTCCAGCCGGTTGGATGAAAGTCGAGTATAGACTAAAGACAAAGTCGACGTCATTAGTGTGGCTGAGGTATTCGCCGATCATATAGACGACAATCGCGGTTTCATCTTCCTGGATAGCCAGCTCTTTCCGCCTTCCATGAAGCAGTGGGTGCCAAGTGCTTCCAATTGCTCGATCCGGCTGATATTTATGCATCAGGTAGCCGTCGGTTGTTAAAATGTCACGGCAAAATTCAAAAAATCTTTTAGCTTCTTCGTGGTAGCCTAATCTTATGAGCGGCCAGATGGCATAAGCACCATCTCTGGGCCAGACATAGCTATAATAGTCCCGGCCGTAATTATAAATTGACGAATCGCAGCTGGCGATTATACCGCCGCGCTTATCTATATGGGCCTTGATTATCATTAATGATTTTTTTGATATTTCAAGATCGTCGCGGCTCAATCCATGCATTTTGTCAGCACCGACACTGAGCCATTCTCTCCAATATTGGCGTGTGTAATCCAGGCGTTTTTCCAACGTGTCCTTTTTAAATAAGTGTTGGATTTTTTCGGCATTATATTGAGAATCAGCAGCTATGATCCAGTAATCTATCTGTGCACTTTCTCCAGAGTTCAGATTAACCGGAAAACGGATAACCGAATCAACGCCCCCATGCTCAACCGGGCTTCCCGACAATTCGCCGTCCTCGGCGTCTTTATAAGTGCCTTCCTTATTTTCAATCGCGTAATTACCGATAGCGAATTGATCAAATGATTTACCATCCGTGTTTTGGCCATAAATTAATAAGCTGTATCGACCTTTGTAATCAAGGATGTAGTTATCATCAGGTACGTATAAGGCAGTATCAGCCCGCCCGGCCCGCGAAATCTCAAATACCTGATGCAGAAAAAGCCGAATCTCCCGCGGTCTATCTGCTTGGTTTGTTATGGTAATACGACGGCAAAAGACATTGTATTGATGGTCAACGAAATCATTTGTCGTTAGCAGGACTTTTAGATTGTCGTTTTGCATTGATGTTTGGCTGACCAAGGCGTCAGATTCGAAATCGATGTCGATTTTCCATTCCCCAGAATCAATCCACGAAAATTGGTTTTCAACCCAAACGCCGATTTTATGGCCGGTTTTTCGAGCATTGGACAGATTCTCCAAGCCGACGTAAGGGTAGTAAAAGTCGTTAACAATACCGCTTTCATTGAGACCAACAGTCAATTGCCCATTACTTAGTATTACTGGTCGCCCCATCTTAAACAGGAACTCCCTTGTCGATCAGCCTGGCTTTAAGGTCATGCCAAACGTTCATGTAGTTAATGACCGCCTCATAGGGCGACTCATAAGGACTGAAGTAGGCATGTATGTCGCCATCGTTAAACCATTTGGTGCACATATAGTAGAAGTGGTCTGAGGTTTGGAGACGGCGCCAGTCGTCGATCAGAGCCAGGTCGCCGGTATCAATAATTTTATTTTCGAGCTCATAAAGAGCGACAATAGCTCGTTGCTGCATGGTGTTGCCTAGCCAAGCCGACAAATCTCGTTCGGTATCGGCCCAGGTTAATGTTTCTGGGACGTCAACCTGATCTTTTGGCTCGAAGTTGTCGATAGTATCGCTGACGGTCATGAAGGTGTGGTCTGGATGCTTGAGCCATTTCTCTGGTAAATCTTTTAAGAATTCGAAAATTCCGGAATGCTCCCACTGATGCTCACCGAAAGTCTCATAATCCATGAACAAATTAAAGTTTGTTGCGTCGCCGGAACTATCGAGCCAGTGAACAAATTTGCCGGCAGTCATCGGCCACTCGCTCCAGTCGTGATCATCAAACCTAAAGGCGATGTCGTCGCTTAGGTGATAATTTTTCAACAGTAAGCGGATATGTTCAGTGTTAACTGGCCGATAAACGAAGTTAGAGTTTCGCCAACCCAGCACTTTGTCCCATCCCTCAGCTAGAATGCCTTTATAGCCGGCTTGATCTGCCCATTGGGCCAGCTCATTGTTATAGGCCAGCTCGGTGTTTCTGAACACGGATGGTTGTTGGTTAAAAACCTGCCGAATTTTTTCTTTATGCATACCGACCTGAATTTCAAACTCAGATTTTGAGTAGAAATAGGCCAAGGTATGGTGGTATGTCTCGCCGACTATTTCGACGCGCCCGGTATCACAGAGCTGTTTGAACAAATCAAGTGCGTCCGGAGCCCATTTTTCTAACTGCTCAATCACAACACCTGACATCGAAAGACTTAATTTAAATTCCGGATATTTTTGTAATAGTTCAAGCAGTATCCGGTTCGTCGGGAGGTAAGACTTTTCAGCCACTTTTCTGATCATTTTCTGATTATTCAAATTCGAATCATCGGAATTATTCTCAAAATAGTTATGGTTATTACCGATATCAAAGACGCTGTAATGCTGAACCCGATAAGGTTGGTGGACATGCAGATAAAGAACTATGGCTTGTTTCATGCCGTTACCAAGGTGCCTTTGCTGTCGTATAGTTCACATATTTTCTGGGCCGACTTATCCCAGTTGATTGAACCCAGTTCTGCCATAGCGTTTTTCGCCATTTCATCTTTTACGGACGGATTTGTAATAATCCCCAATATTTTATTGGCCATTTCTTTGACGTCCCAAAAATCAACCTTAAGGCAGTTTTGAAATACTTCAGTTACACCGGATTGGCGGCTGATCACTGAAGGCAGATTATAGTTGGCTGCTTCAAGCGGTGTTAAACCAAAAGGCTCGGATACCGATGGCATTACAAAAACATCTCCGATACCGAAGGCGTCGCGCCAACTTTTGCCGCGTTGGAATCCGGTAAAGATAACGTTTTTCAGAACACCGCAATCGGCGGCAACTTTGATTAGATCGTTATATTGTTCGCCGCTGCCGACGATTAGCAGTATTGTTCCGGGGCATTTTTCGATCACAGTCGGCATTGCTGAAATAAGATTAGTAAGACCTTTTTGGATGGTCAGTCGGCCGACGCTGACAACGATTTTATGGCCTTTCTTCTTTAAGAGGTCTAGGTAGGTATATATATTGGTATCATCTAGGCAGTCAAGTTCTTCGTGGTCCAAGCTGTTGTGGATGACTTTTACTTTGTCTGGTGGAATGCCATAATCATGGCAAATTGCATCTTTTGTTTTCTGGCTGACAGCGACCACGCAATCGGCTAAATGAAAAGTTAGCTCCTCGATTTCTCGGACTAAGGGATTGCCATAATTACCGCCGGCTCTGTCGGATTCTATTGAATGGACGTGAGCTATAAGTGGTATATTCTTTTGCTGTTTGGCTTTTAATGCTGCCCTGAAAGTCAGCCAATCATGGGCATGAATGACATCATAGTTACCGAGCTCGATTAATTTAAGAACCTTGTCTTCGTAAGTCATTTGTTGCTCAAAAAGACTCCCGAAATCGTGCGTATTGGCTCCGAAATAATTACGGCTGTCATAGGCCGAACCGATAGACAATGCTAATTTACCGTCCATTGGCGAGGTGCCAACAATATTCATAAAATCAGGCTTAGTACTCGGGCTGTAGGGAAGAACGAAATCAATATCGATATTTCGCTTAGCCAGAGCTTTGCATAACTGATAGCATGCCACACCAAGCCCACCACTGTTGTGGGGAGGCAGCTCCCAGCCTAACATTAATATTTTCATTCTTTTCCGGAACTTCTATTTTTGTATATGAGTTATTATAAATGTTTGAAGCGCCTAAACACAACCTTTTTATCTGATTTTGACTTATTTTGTATGATTCTTGGAATTGGACTTAATTAAAGAGGTGAATAGGGACTGGAAGAAGCTTTAAGGGTTTATTCGACATGATCTGATTAAATATACCCTCAAATACGCCATTTATTAAGCTAATAATCCCGCAATATGCGGGGGTTTATCTGTAATTGTAACGTGCTAATCTGATAAAATCTTCGTGGCAGGGGAGACAGGACTTGAACCTGCGACCCTCGGTTTTGGAGACCGATGCTCTACCAACTGAGCTACTCCCCTATGAATTTGCTTCTAATACTAGCAAGTCCAATACCTGATAATCATAAGTCAAATCATCAACTCTGTCATCTCAATTTTAGGTTGTAAACTTTGCGCTGAGGAGTAAAATCTGGTATATTAACATAACATTATGACTAAAATCGCATCTATCAAGCCGATATTTATAATGCTTTATGGTTATCCTGGTTCAGGTAAGACTTATTTCTCCAGACAGCTAACCGATCATCTTCAGGCAGCGCACGTCCAAAGCGATAGGATCAGGCATGAGCTATTTGAAGAACCCCGTTATGATAAACCAGAAAACAGTATCGTTACGCACTTGATGGACTATATGACCGAGGAGTTTTTAAATGCCGGTATCTCTGTTATTTATGACGTAAACGCCATAAGACAGGCTCAGCGCCGGCAGCTTAGAGAGATAGCTCGCCGGGCCGGTGCGGAGCCATTATTGGTTTGGGTGCAAATTGATATCGAGTCAAGCTTTACCCGGGTTGCTCGTAGGGATCGCCGTCGTAGTGATGATAAATACGCCATGACTCTCGACCGGACTACTTTCGATAATCTGGTCAACAACATGCAGAACCCGCAGCGCGAAGAAAGCAACGTAGTTATTAGCGGTAAACACCCGTTCAAGGCTCAACTAAGCGGATTTATGAAAAAGCTTCGTGAAACCGGAATGATAAATTCGGATGATGCCAGTGATAAAGTTACCATGCCCGAATTAGTAAATTTAGTCCCGAGCCCGTCTCATGGGCGTGTCGATTTCAGCCGACGCAATATCTTAATACGATAATTCATCGCCAATATGCCACAGAAGAGCTTCTTAATAGACGGCATAGGTAATGTAGTTGTCCAAAAAAGGCGCAATAACAAATCCTTGCGGCTGAGTATAACAAACGATGGCAACGTTAGGGTCACTCAGCCCTATTGGTTACCCTATCCGGCCGGAATAAATTTTGCAAAATCAAAACAGGCATGGATTAGCAGTAATCTTCCGACGAAAAGACCGCCGTTAATTAGCGGCCAAAAAATAGGTAAATTTCATACACTGGTTTTTGAAAGAAAACCAAGCATAGCCGCAGTTACTTATTCCGTCAGCCGCATTGAAGTTAGGGTTACTTTGCCCGATCATCTGAATGTTTCCGAGCCATCCGTTCAGAAAAAGGCTAACTTGGCCTCTGTCGAGGCACTGAAACAGGAGTCAAAAGAGCTGTTGACAAAGCGCGTTGCAGAGCTGGCGGCTGCAAACGGTTATCACTATAAACAGCTTCGCTATAAAGCTCTGAAAAGCCGCTGGGGCAGCTGCTCAAGGTCTGGGATAATTAATTTAAATCTGTATCTAATTCAATTACCCTGGGAGCTGATAGATTATGTAATCTTGCATGAGTTAGTCCACACGGTTGTCATGAGTCATGATCAAAAATTCTGGGTTGAATTGTCAAAACATGTCAGCGATCCCAAGACAATGAGGCGGCTGCTGAAACCGTATCGTCCGGTATTAAATCCGATAGGACCAACCAAAAAGCTTGTGGCATAATGTATGGAGTATGGTCCATCTAAAAGGATTTGCGACAAGAAACAATCTGCTCGAACATAGACGCCTGTTAAGTCTCATAAACAGCATGGCAGATGGGGTGATAGCGGTTGACGAACACTCCAGGGTCGCACTTTACAACGCTTCAGCCCTGAACTTACTCGACCTGAACACCGATATCCAGAACCAGCCGCTGGTTGACGTTGTGAAAATCTACGATAAAGCCAAAGTCGAGATTGACCTGCAAAAACTAATTGATTCTGCGAAAACACCCGTATCGTCGCGCGATTACTTGCTCCACTACAACGACAGCAGTGAAGCAAATTTATATCTCAGCATCGCCCCGGTACACCTCGGCTATGGCCAGGCCGGGCAGAGAGGCTATGTCTTAGTGCTCAGGGATATAACAAAAGAAAAATCCCTCGAAGAAGAAAAAGACGAATTCATTAGTGTTGTCAGCCACGAACTTAGGACGCCAGTGACGATCGCCGAAGGCAGTGTCAGCAACGTTGAGTTTATACTCGATAAAACTGGCGATATCTCGGATCTCAAGGAGGCATTAAAGCAAGCTCATGTCCAGTTAATCTTCTTGTCTGAACTGATTAATGATTTAGCTACCCTCTCAAGAGCCGAGCGGGGACGCTTAATTGTTGACGTTACGGCTATTAATGCCCATGACATAATCGATGGGTTGGTGAAAAGTTATGAACCCGAAGTCAAAGCTAAAGGACTACAGCTGAACACCGATATTGACCCTCATCTCGAAGTTCTTTATAGCAGCGAACTGTACGTTAAAGAAATTTTACAGAATTTTATTACTAACGCCCTTAAATATACGTCCAAGGGTCAAATTACTATTTGCGCCAAACAGATTAAGGACGGCATCGAATTTCAGGTCAGCGATACGGGTATTGGCATAAGCAAAAGCGATCAGGACAAAATCTTTCAAAAGTTTTACCGGTCTGAAGATTACCGAACCAGAGAAACGAAAGGAACCGGTCTGGGGCTTTATGTCACAAAAAAACTTGCTGATCTAATCAATGCTAAGATAACCCTCGACAGCGAACTCAACAAAGGATCAACCTTTAAGATATCTATTCCGAACATCAAGAAATTACAGAGCTAATTAGGCGGCAGGCTCGGCGTCACGTGCATGACAGGTATACAAACATTTCGCTCTTTCCACTCAATATCTGAAAATTCATATCTGTACATTGAATAATTAGCCAGGAAAGTATCCAAAATTAAAGCCGCCGGCAGCGCCAGTGCCGAAACAAGTGAGTTTTTATAAAAAGTATTTTTAATTGTCCAGCCGTAGCTTATCCAGAGTAGAATTACCGTCGCCATGGCGAGAGCCCAGATATAGTCAACACCGGCCAGCCAGCCGAACAGGACGTATGCAAACGGAACTAGTAATACGGTTGTCTCGAATAGGGTGACTAACATAACCCATTCCGGATGGCGGTGAAGCTGAGGGTAGCGGACCCTGACCGCAGTATCCCATTGCTCGCTGACTACTTTGAATGAAGTGATACCGAGAACTCCGCTGCTGCGGACAAAACTGTAGCCGTTGTTGGCGATGAAGCTATGAGCAAAGAATGCTTCAGGTACTATAGATCGGGTCACAGACGAAAACCCACCTAGTTCGTGCATCCTTGCAGAATTAATAATCCAGCAGGAGCTGAGCACGGGCGGCCGCCGGAAAATCCGGCGCGGCGGAGCTATTTCCCAGAAATAACGCATCGGCTGGATTAAGCGTATCTTACCCCTATCATCAAAATACTCCGGGACGATGCTCATCATTGATTTTTTCTTGCGCATGATTGTTGAAACGATACTGACCAGACTTTTGGGCTCGAAGCGGACGTCGACCCCGCAAAATACTATATATTCGCCGCTAGCTTCCTTGAGCAGCTGTTCGTAAGCCCAATTTTTTGCCAGCCAGTGTTCCTTAGGCGCTGGCTCTCCTTGTAAAAATCTTACTCCGGCATGAGCGAATGATCTTATGACTTCGGCAGTATGCCGATCCTGCGAGCAGTCATCCAGGACCAGGATCTCGAGTTTAGGATAGTTATTGGAAAGCAACGATCTTAAACACGCCTCTAGATCATCGGTCTCGTTTCGAGCTGGTATGCAAACACTGACAGTCGGTACGCGTTCGTAATCTATAGTCTGCCCAAATGGCAGAGCCTCGGTTTTGCGAATATTTCTAAGGGTTACTAGTAGCAACATAGCGGCCAGAACAAAATCAACGATAATGCAAACTTTGATCATATCGCTAAGGCCGACCTTAGTGAAAGTTGACAGGCCAATTTTGAGAAGAATTATCACCGCTTGAAATACTATCAGCAGGATTGCTGTCCGCTGAGCGGTGCGCAGCAAATACTGTTTATGCATGCGAGCCCTTATCAGCCGGGCATAATTGAATATCCGGTAAAGATTGATTAGGTCCAAGACGATAGTCAGACCATTGATACTGGCTGCCAGCGACGCGCCGCTGAAGATTAGGATATCTGCGGCTGCCACTAAGGCTATTAAATTCTTAAATTTATTAGACAGAGGCGGAAGATAGACAAAGGCATCGAACAGAACACTTAAAGCGCCAGTAATAATTGCCAGCTTGAGCATGATCTAAACTATAAACTATTGTGTCGATTAAATACTACTTGACCACGTCTTCAATCTGGTGTAGTCTTGACAATAGTGACCTACATTTATGTAGGTTTATTTATTTTTGAGGAGTTCGCGATGGACAACGGCCAAGACAGAAATAATCGGAAAAGACGAGTGCGCCCAGCAAGTGAGACCATAAGGCAGCAATCTGAGCGCATTAAACAGGAGCATGCTTCTCCGAAAAAGAAAAAGTTCCAGCCGTTTAAGTTTCTGCGCAAGATACTTGGGCCTGTTTTTCGCCCTTTTGTTAGGCCTGTCGGCTGGCTATACCGGCATTTAGTGCCGCGTTATTTACGAGATTCGTTTACGGAGCTGGGTAAAGTTACCTGGCCAACCCGTAAACAGTCCCGCCAATTAACTTTTGCGGTTCTTGTCTTCGCCTGCGTCTTTGCGTTTATGGTAACTATAGTTGATAGTGGGTTCGATAAGATATTTAAGAAGGTATTTTTAAAAGAATGAGTAAACGCTACGACACTACAAAAAAATGGTACGCTATCCACACTTATAGCGGTTATGAGGAAAAAGTTGCCGAAAGTATCAGGCAACGGGCTGACAGTCTTGACATGAAAGATAAAATCTTCCAAGTCTTAGTTCCCAAGGAGAAAATGATCGAGGTAAAAAACGGCAAGCGGAAGGTTGTCGAGAAAAGGATCTTTCAGGGCTACGTCCTGGTGCAGATGAAAATGAGTGAAGACGCCTGGTATATTGTCCGTAATACTCCTAGCGTAACTGGTTTTGTCGGCAGCGGCTCAGAGCCAACTCCGGTTGAGCAGGACGAGATCGAAAAAATAATGAAACGTATGGGCAGGGAAGAACCGAAGCACAAGATCGACTATAAAATCGGTGAAGTTGTGAATATTACTGATGGTCCGTTTAAGGGTTTTGACGGCAGTGTCAATGAGATTGACCCCGCCAAAGGTAAGCTTAAAGTGTTAGTTAATATGTTCGGCCGCGAGACTCCAGTCGAACTAGACAGCTTGCAGGTCAAGCGCGTATAGCAGTGCTGAGTTTATAAAAATATAATTTCAGGATACATAATTATGGCAAAAGCAATTAAAGCAAACTTAAAGATTCGGATCCGCGGCGGTCAGGCGACAGCTGCACCACCCGTTGGCAGTATGCTCGGGCAGTATGGTGTAAATATGATGAACTTTATTAACCCATTCAACGAACAGACAAAAGATCGAATGGGGCAACCAGTTACCGTTCACATTACAATCTACGAAGACAGAACTATGATTTGGCGGATTGTCGGAATGCCCACCGATGAGTTGATTCGTGAGACTCTTAAAATTGATAAAGGCTCAGGCCGCCCTAATAGCGAAAAAATCGATAAAAAACTTTCGCAAACACAGCTAATCGACATCGCAACCACAAAAGCCAAAGATATGAATTCAGATGATATCGAATCCGTTAAACGTATGGTTGCCGGCACAGCCCGCAGTATGGGCGTCGAAATCGAACCATAAAGTAAATTAATTATTGTGGGAGGTTATGACTAACCGCTTTTACCACGAAAGGAATATTATGCCTGATAAGGCCAAACCACTCAAAAAGAAAACCGCCAAGGTTACCCCGGTTCCTAAACCCGTTAAAGCTGACATTGCAGAGGAACAGACCGAAGATATTCTACCTGAAGCTGCTGCGAGCGAAGAACCGGCACTAGCGCCTGAAGTATTAGCCAAAGCCGGTAAGCGCAGCGCCAAGTCACTTAAAGAAGTGGCCGCTAAAAAAGAAAAGGAAGCCAAAAAAGCTGTTGCTGATGAAACAGTACCGGAGAAGAAGACGGTTAAGCCGGCCCGGACTCATGTCGAGAGAAAAGGGAAAAAATACCGCGACATGGTAAAAATGATCGATAAAAAAAAGATATATCCGCTGAAGGAAGCCGTTGATTTAGCTACTAAGACCAACCCGGCGAAATTTGATGCTACAGTCGAGCTGCATATTAGGCTGAGAGTGGATTCGCGTCAGGCTGATCAAAATATACGTGATACCATAACACTCCCGTCAGGAACAGGTAAACATGTTCGTATAGCAGTCTTTGCTGAGACTGCTGATGAGAATGAGCTGAAGAAGGCCGGCGCGGAAGTAGTTGGTGTGGAAACGATAATTGCTAAATTAGAGAAGAACCAGATTGACTTCGATGTTCTAATTGCCCCACCTGCTCTAATGCCGCGGTTAGGGAAGTTCGCTAAGCTTCTCGGGCCGCGCGGCTTAATGCCCAGCCCCAAAAGCGGGACGGTAACCAATGATTTTATTAAGGCCGTTACTGAACTGAAACTGGGTCGCGTTGAGTATCGAGTCGACAGTAATGGCATTGTTCACCTTGGAATTGGTCGTGTTAGTTTTGGTACCGATAAATTGCTGGAAAACGCAAACGCAGTCTTGTCTAGCATAAACAGTAATCGCCCTAACTCCATCAAGGGTATCTTTATCCGTTCAGCCTATATAACCACATCTATGGGGCCGTCAATTCAGCTTGAAGCTTCTACAGTTTCGGCCGCCTAAGCTTGTTGCCGGGTTTGCTATAACCTCTCGGTGTTAACCTATTAGTAGAAAGCGCTTCGGCACTCTCATGGCCCGGATTAGCGCATTCATAGTCCGGCTGAACCCTCTTATGCCGCGTACATATATTACATAGCGGCTGCTCCAGCTTGGTTCGTATTTCGCTTTAAATCGGTGCAACCCGCTAAATGAGTAAATCCGGTCGCCATTTGCATAAGCGAACCTCAGGGCGCCGTCGATTATCGCATGATCAGCCTCATGTTTGTCTAACCCGACCAGTGGGCACAGACCCATGTTGATCCGTTTAAAACCGGCCTTGGTCGCATAATCAATAAAATTTAGCAGCAGGAAGTCATTGATATTGCCTGGGCTGTCAGATGTACTCCTCAATAAATCATAATTTGCTTCTTCTTTTTCAAACGAGTATACCTGGTTTAAAAATGCCTTGATCGCTCCAGACTCGTCAGAAACGGTCATAATTGGGCATTGCTGAATATATTGATTTGAAAAATATCCCATCATAAAACCGCGCTCAACGCGGCCGGGCTGAGTTAACCAGTTCGAGGAAACTGATCGGATCTGGCTGACGAAATGTTGAGAGTGGGGCGGCATGTGCAGTTGGGTTGTGTATCCTAGGCGGGTAAACTTATTGTTTATATGCCTGAAATATTTTGTGTCCTTTACGTTTTTATTAAAATGCTCGATTGATAAAATTGCTTCCTCGCCGATCTTTTGAGAAGTAAATCCGTGCTTTTTATAAAACTCGGTGTACTGGGGCGTGGTATGAACAAATGCCGGCAACCAGTCGTTGCCATAGCAGAGCTGCTGAAAGTCTTCGATCAGACCGTCCAATAGATTCATTGGGCCGGCCGGATCACCGGCGCATAGGGCGATACCACGGTGAACGCGTAAGGACAAGCCGGCGGTCCGGTCTTTATTGAAGATGTAGGCCTTGTCTTGCGGCCATAGTTTGAAAAAATCTTCACTGTCCTTAGAATTTTGCGATAATAGCCGCCTCATATGTTGGCGGTTTGTAGTCTGATTAACAAAGCGCGCTTTGAGCGGTTGAACTAACGACACAAAGCCGTATGCTAAAGCGCCGATGCTGATTACGGATAAGGATGTCGTGAAAAGTTTTGCCCGGCGCGAATATGCCCTAACAGAATGCCCGGAAATTAAACCAAATTGATCAATCGTGTTTATGGCCGCGCTGTTAAAACCGATCTCTTGGTGGAAATCATGCTTGTCCATGAGCATAAAGCCGCCGGTGCCGTATAAAAATGCGACGGCTAATATTATTACGATAAATTTGACTGATTGGCCAAAACTCTCTAGATCACTTTTGACCTTAAAGTCATTTCTGTAGTAAGCAAGCCCGCCTACGACAATCAGCGGGAAAAGGATGCTGCGTAGTAGTGTCAAGACAGGAAAATGGTGTCCCGAGGAATATCTTGTCAATTCAGTAATGCCCACACCAAGAATAAAGGCATAGACCGGGATGCATAGCAGCAGGGCGGTAGTTTTCCGTCTTACTAGTAAAAAGCTTAGATAAAGCAGTGTCAGGCCGCTAATTAAGTGTACGTACAATAGCGTCTGACTGGTCCGGGCGTGATGACGCAGAATTACTTCGTCCAATAGAGTAGTGCCGATTAATAATAGGCCATTTATTGCTACCGATAGAATAACTAATCGCAATACATACTTAGAGTGGGATTCTTTTTTCTCTGTCATAATCAAGTCAAACCGTCTTTGCTTAACAACTATTGTACCATTTCAGACAGTTGTAAAATTTGACACTGAGCTTGCATCATCTATTTGACAGACCGTACAATAAGAACGATTGGAGGACGCAGATGGGAGTATATAGTAATACGCAAATCCGACTGGCAATTGAAGAAGGACATATTGTTTGCGTCCCCTTTGACGAAAACCATATTTCGCACGCCAGCCTGGATGTTACCCTCGGTCATTATTATTACCGTACCGAACGAAGCGGCGACCACATGGTGTATAACCCGTTTGATGCCGGAGATGTTAAACGTTATTTCGGTGAAGTAAGACAAGCAATTTCTCACAAAGAGTGGTCTGAGCTCAGTGGCGTAAAACCTGTTGTCGGCATACCGTTAAATCACCCGGTTATACCTATTCGTCCCGGCGAACGGATACTGGCGCATACCCATGAATTTTTCGGTATAAATCCGCCCGGCGCGTATGAGCTGAAATCACGTTCAAGCTGGGGCCGAAACGGAATTGCGGTTTGTTTTGATGCCGGCTGGGTTGACCCCGGCTATATCAACCGTTTAACGCTGGAGATTTTTAATCTAAACCAGCACGAAACAATACTTTTACCGGTAGGAGAGAGAATCGCCCAGGCTGTATTTCATGAGACCGGGCCAGTTGAAGGAAATTATGGTGAAGGCCGTAATGATGGGTTTAGCGGTAAATACCAAAGCGGCACCGACCTGAAGACGTTGATAAAAAACTGGGCACCAGAGCAAATGCTGCCAAGGGCATATTTGGATCAGCGACAGCAGCCGGAGGGCATCCCTGGTTTAAAAGGGTTATAGATAATACTATGGATCAAAAAGGCTATTTCATCGCGATAGAAGGTACGGATGGTTCGGGCAAGGGTACTCAAGTAACTAGATTAGTCGAGAAGCTACGGGCTGCTGGCTATGATGTAGTATCGTTCGATTTTCCTCAGTATAGCCACGAATCAAGCTACTTCGTCAAACAGTACCTTAATGGGCAATATGGTACAGCTAATGATATAGGTCCATATACCGGTTCGCTATTTTATGCTTTGGACCGTTACGAAGCAGCTCCGAAGATTAGACAAGCGCTAAATGACAATAAGATAGTTGTCGCGAACCGTTATACGGGAAGCAATATGGCGCACCAAGGAACGAAGTTTGATTATCCGGAAGAGCGACGCGGTTATTTCATTTGGTTAGATAATTTGGAGTTTGAAATGCTTAAAATACCACGCCCGGACGTAAACCTGGTTTTGCGGGTGCCGGCAGAGATTGCCCAGACGCTGGTTGATCAAAAAGATACACGTTCCTATACCACTCGGACTCGCGATATCCATGAAGCAGACATAAACCATCTTCAACGGTCCGTAGAAGTCTATGATGACTTATGCCAATTATTCCCGAAGGATTTCGTCAGAATAGACTGCGTTCGAAGTGATCAATTGTTAAGTATTGATGATGTCAGCCATTTAATTTGGGAAAGGGTTCAACCTATGCTACCTGCGCGCAACACCCCGCTGCTGCCGGACAACGCCGAACCGGCGCAAACAGAAGCGATGTTAAAAAAGGAAGGCGAACGATTCGTTATAACTCGTGCCGGTCAAGAGTATCTCGAAAAAGCCATCACTGACACGACCGGAAATGTCTATGCTTTTACTAGTTACTTAAGCCCGGTCACTATTGCTGCTGCAATGGCCAGATTAAGCCGGCGCGGTGATGATATGCGCGTTACCTTGCTCGATGAATTTGCCGGAGCTGCCGGGAAAGACGAGAAGTTGCTGGAGCGGGTCATTTCGGCCTACGGAGATGATTCAGTCCAGCAATTAGCCGGAATTCATGTAGTAGTCGAAAATGCCTCGAATTTATTAACTAAAAAACTGGAATGGGGCAGGCTGGCCGCCTATCTCGAACAGTCAACCCGATATATTTATTTCGACACAACAGACAGCAAGGGCAATTATAAATATTACGTACCGACAACTTTTGATGTTCGAACAGCTGAAAACTACAAAAAGACTATGAATCAACTGTTCGAGTTATACTCTAAACTAGTCCATGGTTTGACTGAATATGTGCAGGCTAATTCATCTGTACCCGAGAAGGAGCGAGATGGTGCTTGGAAGGCCGCAACTAGGGCCCAAGCATGCGATGCAGCGCGACCGGTTTTGCCTGTTGCTACTAAGTCCACTGTTGGTATTTTTGCCTCGGGGCAGGCTCTCGAGAGTTTAATCATGCATCTCTTAGGCGACCGCCTAAGCGAGGCCAGCCAAACAGGCGAGGATATTCTAGTTAATGCCCGTAAAGTCGTGCCGGCTTTTCTCGAACGCGCTGATAAACCCGATCGGGGCGGAGCGATTATTGCTTATCGCGCCAATACCTATAGCGGCGTAGATAAATTAGTTAAAGAGTATCTCAAGGAAACCTATACCCAAGATCAGCCAGCAGTTACTCTAAGTGATTATTGGCCGAAAAATGAGCTGGATATAATCGCCGACATAATTTATGAACATAGCAATTTGTCGTTATCGGAAATCCATAAACTAGTCAACCAATGGCCCTATGATCGCAAAATCGAAATGTTTAATGCTTATATGGGCGAGAGACTAAATCGTCGGCACCGGCCCGGTCGAGCACTCGAAAAAGTCCATTATAGCTGGGATTTGATCTGTGATTATGGTATCTTCCGCGATTTGCAACGACACCGAATAGTCGATGATCTAGAGTGGCAGATGCTAACTCCGAGGTACGGCTATGATGTACCTGATTTAGTCGAGAAGGCAGACCTTTCTGAATTATTTGAACAGTGCTTTGATATCAGCCTAAAACTACACGGCCAGCTGCAAAACGCCGGTTACGAACTAGAATCACAATACGCTACGCTGCTTGGGCATAAAATGCGCTGGAAAGTTACCTATAATGCCCGAGAAGCGTTTCATTTGCACGAGTTACGAACCAGTCCGCAGGGGCACCCCGGTTATCGAAAACTAATACAGCAGATGCATGACAAGTTAGCTGAAGTCCACCCTTTAATGGCTGAATCGATGAATTTCGTTAACCAAGGCGAGGATCCGGAATTAACGAGGTTGGCAGCTGAACGCTATACCCAGTTTAAACTGACAGGTCTCCAGTAATTTGGGTTCTCAGCAGCAGCAGTTCGATCCTTCGTTTAGAGTGCGTGATTAAGCCTTGTACAACTAATTCCGGCATTGTTCTCGGGTCAAGCACTTGCTCTCCTTCGGCTAATGCACCGATCATTCTTCCGTTAATATCAAGTTCTTCGTCTATTTGTCTAACATCAATAACTCCGCCTAATTCAGCGCAGGGCGCAGGGGGCATGATCACCCCACTGGGTGTTTGGTTAAAATTATTTGTCATCTGTTGTCTCTCACTACCTATAAAAAGACCGAAGGATAGTATTACTGATTTATGATATAAAAGCAAGTAATATTTCATCATCAATTGACTTATAGCGCCAATAACAGTAGTATATTAAGTAATACACCAAAGACAGTAGCTGCGGCATCGCTTAATTTGCTACCGAGGTAAGCAGTCTTATTTCAGGTCTTTGGTAGTAGCAAAGACCTTTTTTGTTCATTAACAGCACGATATTTTAATAAAACATTAACTTAATCAAAGGAAGAGATTATGGCTTTAACGAAAGATCAAAAATCAGCCATCGTATCTGACACTGCGAAATTACTAGCTGACTCAAAACTGACAGTTATTGCGGGCTATCCGGGAACGAGTGTTAGCTCAATGCAACAGCTCCGTCGGGAAGCGGCAGCAACCGGGACTACGGTCAAAGTTATTAAGAATAGGCTGGTAATTAAGGCACTCGAGCAAACCGAAAAGTTCAAGAATATGGACAAATCAGTTTTTAACGGACAATTGCTGTATGCATTTAACTCCGACGACGACAGTGTCCCCGCTCAGATACTGGCAAAATTTTCGAAAACCACCAGTTCACTCGAGTTTGTTGCCGGTATCACTGCAGACGGAGTACTTATGAGTGCCGATGATATCAAGAGTCTGGCTGACTTACCATCTAAGGATCAGCTCCGGGCCCAGCTAGCTGGACTGCTAAACGCACCAGTCAGTTCGTTTGTTCGGGTACTGAACGGCAATTTGAGCAGTGTTTTGCATGCATTAAACGCGAGAAGTGAATCAATATAAATTTATAAATCTATAAGGAGATTGTAATGGCAGAAGAAGAAAAGAAAGTTGAAACACCAAAAGAATTCGAAAAGTTAGTTGCCGAGCTCGATAAAATGTCAGCTCTGGACATCAGTAAGTTTGTTAAGTTTCTCGAAGAGCACTGGGGAGTAAGCGCAGCTGCCCCGGCTATGGCTATGGCAGCCGGTCCAACTGCCAGCGACCAGCCGGTTGCTGAAGAAAAAAGCGAATATGATCTAGTGCTAAAAGATGCCGGATCGCAGAAAGTAGCCGTTATTAAAGCCGTAAAAGATATAACAGGACTCGGATTGGGCGAAGCTAAGGCGCTTGTTGATGGTGCGCCGAAGACATTGCTTGAAAGCGCCAAAAAAGAAGATGCCGAAGCTGCCAAAAAATCACTCGAAGAGGCCGGCGCGACAGCTGAACTTGCCTAAGCTAAATAAACAACACCCTTGACCTCGGTTTTATTCGCTTATATAGACACAAGTTTTCCACAATTTTTGCAGTCGCTTTTGACATGGATGTTAAAAAATGATAACTTGATGTTGAAGTGTCCCCAAACAAACACTGAACGGTAGGAGTTGACAATTATGGCAGATGTAGCAGAGAAGCAGATTAAACGACTGAGATCGTTGATCGAAGAAGCTGAAACTAATTTAGCGGCAGCTTCTGAATTGCTAGTGAGTTTAGTCGGTGAAGATCCGAAAGCTATTAAATTAGCTAAAGACGAGGTTCTGGGTAAGATTATTGAGGGAGTTTTTGATGGCCAAAATATGGTCGGATCTGACGGAAAAACCTATCCAGTTCCGGCTAACTATGCCAGCAAGTCAAAACTTGTTCAAGGTGATATTCTGAAACTGACAATCGCTGAAGACGGAGCCTTTCTCTATAAACAAATTGGCCCGGTACCCAGAAAACAGGTTGTCGGCAGTCTTAAGCTTGAAAATGGTCATTACTTTGTTGACGTTAATGGTAAGAATTTCCGCGTACTGCTGGCAAGCGTTACATATTTTAAAGCAAAACCGGGTGATCAGGTCAGCGTTAACGTACCTGAGGATGATTCAAGTTCCGAGTGGGCAGCCTTAGAAGCGGCACTTTAGAATAGTTTAGGCGATCCTAGAAATATCGCTCGGTCTTCCGAGTAAAGGGTATAATAGTAGTAAATGGGACAAGCACTGTATCGTGTATACCGTTCAAAGTCGCTCGATGAGGTCGTAGGCCAAAATCATATAGTGACTATTCTTCAGCAGGCTCTTAAAACCAACACCATTAGCCATGCTTATTTGTTTACCGGGCCGCGTGGCGTCGGCAAGACAAGTGTGGCCAGAATACTAGCCTATTCTTTAAATAACTCCCCCTACAGCGACCCTACGACTGCCATAGATATAATTGAGATCGACGCCGCCAGCCACCGCGGGATCGATAAAATTAGAGAGCTAAGGGAGCAGGTTCATGTAGCTCCGACTAACAGTAAATATAAGATTTATATTATCGATGAAGTTCACATGCTGACACCTGAATCTTTCAATGCCCTGCTAAAGACTCTCGAAGAACCGCCTCAACATGTGATTTTTATATTAGCCACTACAGAAGCATATAAATTGCCCGAGACAATCATCAGTCGGACGCAGCGTTTTAATTTCAAGCCAATCGATAAAGCCAGCATAATTGAGCACCTTAAAAAGATAAGTCAAAGCGAAAAAATATCTATCGACGAGGAGGCACTGGATTTAATTGCTGACCATAGCCAGGGAAGCCTTCGTGATGCGCTCAGTTTACTTGATCAGGTTAGAAATATGTCAAATCCAGTTAAAGCTGAAGGCGTATTAAATCTACTAGGCCTGGCATCGGCAGATTCCATCAATAAAATTGTTTCCTCGCTTGTTGATCAGGACCTAGCGGCTGTAATTGCCGCTCTTAGGACTATGCACGATCAAGGGATCGAGCCCCCAATCATCGCTAAACAGCTTGGGATAAGGCTGAGAAGCGATCTGATAGACAATAAAGCCGAATTACCGTCCCAACAGATCACCAAATTACTGGGTCAGCTAATTGATGTACCGGCATCAATTGAGCCGGACGTGGCCCTGGAAACACTGCTTCTATCGACAATAGTGAATTCTGCGGAGCAGCATAATCCTGAAAAGTTCATTCCGACAGTAAAATCGGCTGCCGAGGAACAGACTTCACCGAAAATTATGCCCGAAATCGCCAAACCGCCGGTCAATAAAGCTACAAAAGCAGATGAAAAAATCTGGGAGGAAGTTCTAGCCGCAATTAAGGACCAGCACAACACCCTCTATGGGATTATCCGGATGGCAAAACCAGTTTGGAACGGTGATAAGTTAACACTGCTATTCAGGTTTGTCTTTCATCAAAAAAGGATGAAAGAAGCAAGGAATGTATCACAAATTACTGAGTTAATTGAGAAATTATCCGGACGCCAGGTTGTGATTAACTGTATTGTCGATCAATCAGTCGAGATTTCAAGCCCAGCTGAAGCTGTTTCTGGAAATGAAAGCCCGGACATTGAAAACATAAGTAATATTTTTGGAAGCGCTGAACTGCTAGAATCATAACAAATGGCTAGCACAACCACCCAGCAACAACCGCAGAATGCCGAAGCCGAAGCCTCCCTGCTCGGAGCTATTCTGATTGATAGCGACGCAATTGTTAAGATTGCCGACATTATCAACCCCGAAGACTTCTTCGACGCCAAAAATAAACGAATATATGAAGCCGCACTTGTTCTCTATGAAAGCCATAGGGCAATTGATGTTCTGACTTTGTCGGATCAATTAAAAAATTCAGGTCTCCTGGAGATGATCGGCGGGCCGAGTTATTTGACTGAATTAACTAATTTTGTTCCAACCGCCTCACACGTCGAGCAATATGCAGAAATTGTCGCCCAAAAAGCCTTGCGTCGTCGTTTAATCAAGGCGTCGCATGATATGTCTGATTTGGGATTTGACGAGGCTAAGGATTTGCAGGAGTTGGTAGAAGAGGCGGAAACTAAATTATTTGAAGTCAGCCAACACAATATAAAACACGGAATAGTTAGCTTAGAGTCGATTTTAACAGAAAGCTTCGACCGGTTAGACGAACTGCATAAAGATAAAAATCAGATGCGGGGTATACCGACCGGTTTTGTCGATCTGGATAAGATGCTGGCGGGCTTGCAACGATCTGACTTAATCGTTTTAGCGGCACGACCAAGCTTGGGCAAAACGGCCCTAGCGTTAAATATCGCCCATAAAATTACAACTGAAGCTAAACAACCGGTATTGATATTCAGCTTAGAAATGAGTAAAGAGCAGCTGGTTGATCGTCTATTGGCGATCGAGTCGGGCGTCGACGCGTGGTCGCTGAGGACGGGCAATTTAAATGATAGTGACTTCGAAAAAATAGGTCAGGCAATGGGAGCTTTAAGCGAAGCTCAAATGTTCATTGACGATACGCCTAGTATCTCGGTCAGCGAGCTTCGGACAAAAGCCAGGCGAGAAGGCCATAAACGTCAACTGGGACTAATTATCGTCGACTACTTGCAATTAATGAGCGGCGGTCACAAGTTTGGTTCTGATGTCAACAGAGTCCAGGAAGTATCAGAAATATCGAGAGGTTTGAAGGGTGTTGCTAGAGAGTTGAATGTCCCAGTTCTAGCGTTATCACAGCTGAGCCGTTCAGTTGAAAGCCGAAACCCGCAGATTCCACAACTGGCAGACTTAAGAGAGTCCGGCTCAATCGAACAGGATGCCGACGTTGTGGCTTTTATTTACCGCGAAGATTTTTATAATCCTGATACAGACCGCAAAAACATCACAGACATCATCGTCAAAAAGCACAGAAATGGTCCGACTGGGGCGATTGAGCTCTACTTTGATCGAGAAAAACAGCGGTTTCGTTCGCTTGAGTCTCGGCAGGGCGAAGCAACGTTTGATTAATAGTCGCCATCCGAGGCTAATATCGGTGTTATACTGAATCTAAATTCTTATGCAAAAGTTCAAGATTATATTGGTAAAGAATTGGCAAAAGTCAGCCATCTTGGCGGCCGTCTGCGCTATAGCTTACGGACTAGTTTTTTTCCGGCTTAATCGGCCGGCACTACTGAGCAGCCAAGAGCTATCAACATACATAGGCAGCCACTTTATAAAATCCATATTTCACTATCCGTTAAATGCTCCCTATAATCTTGTCGAGAATTTGATATTAAGATTACACTATTCCTTGGTTTTTATCAGAGCCACCAGTGCCATTTATGCGATCATCATTATCCTGCTGCTGTTTTACATCTTGAAATCCTGGTTAGGAATAATCTATGCCGCTAGCGGCAGTGTAGTTTTCGCATCTAGCAGTTGGTTCTTGCAGGCTGCTCGCTTTAATAGCCCTAATATTATGTTATTGGGATTCTTGGCGCCTGTGGCGTGTGGAATATGGATAAAGCGCGCCCATAATCGTAGTCTCGCAATTGCCATAAGCGGTCTGGCGGTTGGCCTTGTTTTCTATATACCCGGCTTGATATGGTTTATTTTAGCCGGGATTATTAGTGAAAGGAAGACACTGCTAAGAGCGCTTAAGCGCTGTAGCGTCAGGTTATTAATCTTAACCGTAGTACTTATATTGATCATCTTGTCGCCTCTTATATGGTCATTCGTTCAACATCCGTCTACTGTCAGGCAGTTTTTTGCTATTCCCTACGATCTCCACTGGTATAGGGGAGTCCTGTTCAATTTAATTCGCATACCTGGCGAGATTTTCTGGCGAGGACCTTTTAGCCCCGTACATTGGCTGGGCCGCCTGCCTATTCTAAATGTATTTGAAGCAGTCATGCTGCTCTTGGGAGTGTTAGCTTTTTGGCAAAACCGCAAATTAGACCGAACCAGAATTCTTCTGATAGGTTTATTGTTGGGCTGTTGGCTTGTAGCTCTCAATGGCCCTGCGGAGTTGACGGTCATATTGCCGTTTCTGTACGTTTTAATCGCTACTGGCTTTGTCTACGTCTGGGAATTATGGCGCAGCGTATTTCCGGTCAATCCTTTCGCCAAAGCCGCGGGAGCGCTAATTCTAACTGTCGCAATTCTGTTTAGTTGTAACTATCATACTAGAGAATACTTTGTCGCTTGGCAGAATAATGCAGACACCAAAGCGGTATACACGCAAAAATTACCTGAGATTTGATACAATAATAGTAGTAGATAAGGAGTTAGAATGAGCCGTATAGACCAGGCAAAGATGCTGATGAAGGTTAAAAAAATACAGAAGGACTTAGAGAAGGAGACTATAACCGTCGAAAAAGGCGACGGAGCAGTTTCTGTAGAAATTAATGGCGAGCAGAAAATTAAAAAAATCAATTTAAATGCAGAGATGATAGACCTTGACGACATTTCTCAGCTCGAACGCTGGCTTGAGGATGCCGTTAAGGATGCGATTCAGCAAAGCCAGAAACTAGCAGCCGAAAAAATGCAGCCAATGATGGGATCGCTCGGGAGCCTCGGCCTATAACTAACAAGGAGTTAAAATGCAGGTGCTACCGCCAGCATTAAATGATTTAATTGAAGATCTGGGCCGCCTGCCGGGAATCGGACCACGTACCGCCGAAAGGCTGGCCTATTATCTAGTCAGGCACGATAAAACCCAGGCTCTACACCTGGCGCTTTCCCTGGATAAGCTACACGATAATATCGGCTACTGCAAGAAGACATATGCCTTAATATCAGCCGATAAACAATTATCTGACCTCTATACTGATCCTCGACGAGACAAACAGACAGTTGCTGTTGTTGCTGAACCGTTTGACATAGTCGCCATCGAGAAGACTGGTCAATTCGAAGGTACTTATCACGTACTTGGCGGCCTGGTGTCACCAATTGATGGCATCGGACCTGATCAGCTGCATATTAATGAACTAATCAAACGGGTCAAAGCAGACAAGGTCAAGGAAGTTATCTTAGCAACTAACGCCAGCGTCGAGGGTGAAACGACTGCGCTGTATATTAATCAGGAGTTAGAAAAGATACCGGTTAAGGTTACGCGGCTAGCAAGAGGGCTGCCAATCGGCGTCGACCTAGAGTATGCCGATCAAATAACACTCGGCCGAGCCCTAGAAGGAAGAACGTTGCTATGAACCAAACCTACCCCGAGGCCCAGAGAATTAATGAATTAATCGGTGCCGCCGATAATATTGTGATAATCCAAGCCGACAACCCCGATACTGACAGCTTGGGTAGCGCCCTAGCACTCGAACAGATATTGTCTGATATGGGTAAGACTGTTGAAATGTACTGCGCTGTTAATATCCCGTCCTATTTGAGATACATCAGTGGTTGGGATCGGGTACAAATTGATTTTCCCAAAAATTTTGAACTTTCGATTATCGTTGATACCGGAGCATCTAACTTATTGGAATTTTTGAATAAATCCGATGCTATCGATTGGGTTAAGCATAAGCCGGTTATCGTAATCGATCATCACCCGGTCGAGTCGACGATTAATTTCGCCACAATTGTTTGTAATTATCCGGTTTGTGCTACGGGCGAGGCGATTTACGAAATTGCCCAACAATTGAACTGGCCCGTGAATTTAACGGCAAAAAACATGATAGTCAGTGCAATTATGTCTGATAGCCTGGGATTAACTACCGAATCGACCAGCTCCCGGAGTATTGAGATAATCTCTAAGCTGGTGGCCGGCGGAGTTAAAATTGCCGACCTAGAAAGCAAACGACGAGATTCGCTGCGTAAAAAACCTGAGGTAGTCCATTATAAAGGTCAGCTGTTGCAGCGTGTTGAATACTACGCCGATGATCGTATAGCAATCGTAACCATCCCCTGGCCGGAAATAGAGACCTACAGCCATGACTACAACCCGTCAATGCTGGTTCTCGATGATATGAGGTTGACTATAAATACCGACATCGCCATTGCCCTAAAAGATTATCCGGCTAAGCGCGTCACAGGCAAAATTAAGTGTAACTATGGAAAAGGTATCGCCAATCAGTTGGCTCAACTATTTGGCGGCGGTGGCCATGAGTACGCCAGCGGCTTTAAGGTTACTGACGGTCGGTCAGTCGATCAAATTAAACAAGAATGCATAGAAAAGGCTACAATGCTTTTGGACAATATATCAACCGACGATCATGAAACTCTATAACACCCTTACAAGAAAAATCGAAGAAATTGGGCCAGAAGATAGAACAGCCGTTAAGGTCTATACCTGCGGACCGACAGTATATGACTATCCGCATATCGGTAATTGGTTTACTTTCATCAGATATGATTTATTAATTCGTGTGCTTCAGATGCGTAATTATTCTCCGCTGTGGGTCCTTAATATTACTGACGTTGGTCACCTGGTTAGCGATGCTGACGAAGGACAGGATAAATTAGAAAAAGGGGCAGAGCGCGAAGGGAAAAATGCATGGGAAATAGCAAATTTCTATACAGACTATTTTATTAGCGGCCTAAAGTGTCTCGACATAGTCCAGCCCAACCAAATACCAAGGGCGACAGACCACATTGATGATCAGATAGTCTTAATCAAAAAACTCGAGAATGCTGGCTATACCTACATAATTAGTGATGGCGTATATTACGATACTTCCAAGTTTCCTCGTTACCGTGACTTCGCCCGTCTCGATAGTGATGATCAGTCATCTTCCAGGATTGAAAGCAACACCGAAAAACGCAGTTCAAGAGATTTTGCTCTTTGGAAATTTTCACCCAAAGATAAACAGCGTGATATGGAATGGGACAGTCCTTGGGGTATGGGGTTTCCGGGGTGGCACATAGAATGTTCAGCTATGGCATTAAAATACTTGGGCGAAACTGTCGATATTCACTGCGGCGGCATCGACCACATCCCGACTCACCACACCAACGAGATTGCGCAGTCTGAAGTCATAACAGGGAAGCCGTTAGCGAAAGTTTGGATGCACACTAATCACATAACTATCGATGACCAAAAGATATCAAAAAGTTTAGCCAACGGATTGACGCTTGAAGATATCAAAAATAAAGGTTTCAGCCTACGGGCTTTTCGCTTACATGTTCTAGAATCTCATTATAGAAATCAATCTAAATTTAGCTGGGATAGTTTAAGAGCAGCCGATGCCAGACTCAAATCTTTATATAATTTAGCAGTTCTACGCTGGCAAACAATTGAATCTAGCGAAAGTCATATTGATTTCGATCAAGCAGTCCGAGATGACCTGATAACCCCGCTAGCTGATGATCTTAACACACCGCTGGCACTCGCTCATCTTAGCCACCGCGAAGCTATCGTCAGCGATGATCTCATCCCGGATAAAGACCTTGAGCAGTTTGAAAAATATTTGGAGTCTATTGATAAATTATTTGGACTTGACCTACTCAGTCGAACAGACATAAGCACCGGCCAAAAAAACATAATCGCTCAACGGGAAGTAGCTAGAGGTCAACAAAATTGGGCTCAAGCCGATGAGCTAAGAAACAAACTATCCAAAGATGGTATCGGCATAAGAGACACGGCCAAGAGACCTATTTGGTACTATTTATAGTTTCGTTATGAACTAGGTGTTTAGTCTCTAAATAGTCGATAATTAATACTCTTAAGCAACCGGCTATGGGAATCGCTATAAGACCACCGAATAAGCCATCAAAGCTTATACCGATCACAATAGCCATAAAGACCAGTAGCGGCGAAAGGTCAGTGGTGTTAGCTTGGATCCTCGGTTGAATGACATAATTTTCAACTTGTTGATAAAACAAGTAGTAGACAAGAATAATTATCGCTGCGATAGGAGAATGGAACAGGGCGACAATTGAGATGACTATTGCGCCGAGAGTATGACCGACCATTGGGATCAAGCCGAAAATAAATATTAAGACCGCTAAAGCAAGCGGATATCCTATATGTAAGATAAATAAGGCCGGGGTAATTAATAGGGCAGCCAGAGCCGCCAGAACAACCTGACCGTTGACGTAGCCCTTAATAACTTTGTACATTTCATTGGCTAGGCGAGATAGATGTTCTTGATACTGATTAGGTATAAGTTCTTGGTTGATTTTTTGAGTCCAACGAGGGCCCTCGACAAGCATCATAAAGGTTAGAACCAATATCGCAACAACGCTAAAAACACTCGTCGTTAGATGGCCAATTGTTGATACTGCGGAACTAGCTATGGTATGTAGACGGCTTTTTAACTCGCCGCCCAGATTATTAACCTGACTGGTTAAATGATAGTGGGTTATTACTTTGCCGAAGTTACTGTTTTTGTCATGAACCTCACGAATAATGTGCGGGATCGCCGAAATAAAATCATTTGTTTGTCTTGCTAGTGGCGGAATAATACTGGCGAAAAATGAAGCCAATAATATAAACACAATAACAGTTGAGATCGTCGTCGCTAACGCCCTGCTGCCCCGTTTTTTACCGGGTATTGCCTGAGCCAGCCAGTGGACTGGTGCGTTTAATGCTAACGCCAGAAAGAAGGCTGTAAAAATTAATATTAAAGCATGAGAGGTACGGCGCAATATGATCCAAAGCAAGATAGAAGCAGCCACCATAATAATCACTCTTAGGATGGTGCGGCTAGAAATATTAACCCAAACTTCTTTTTCTTTATTTCTTTTAAACATATCGAACATACGTTTATTATCGCATGATTGGTATTCTGTGCAATGGCTGATTGATAGAGTTAGGTAACTATTAGCTTTGGCTGAGTAATCGTTTAAGTTTTCGGGATAAAATAGCTTCAAGCATTGCCGCACTAATCTTGTAATTATTTTTCTTGATATTTAATTCTTTTATTATGATGCCCGGGTAGGCTACGTGAAGATGCTGGTTGAGCGAATGACGGATAAAGTATCGTGGGTTAAAAATAATATTCCACGTCGGAACCTTAAGCTGACTCTGGCAATTATCAAGGCTCAGTAAAGCCTTGACGGTAAAGGCGTGAGTACGTAAATCATTAACTTTCCATAAATGAATGTCGTTTTCGAGGCTTTTATTAAAAGCATTAGCCGTTAAACGGTTTAGTAAAAGTCCGCGGTTTGACTGCTTATGTGTTTGCCTGATCACTGTTTGGTTAATCAATAATAGCCTGGATGCGACCGATAATATCCTCGTACTGATGATTTTCACTGTAATTTTGAACATAAATTGTTGAAAATGAGAAAAGTTAAGATCATCATACCTCGCAAAACCATCTATGCCGACTAGTAATTTAATTTTTCTGGCAATTTCCGGGTACTGCTGAAGCATTCTCGTAACGACCACAAACCCTAAATCGGCCGCAAAAATAGTAATTCTCCGCCGTTTGTACTTGAGTTTAATAAAAGAGGCTAGGTAACCGGCCAAATTATCAACTGTAGGTTTTTCGTTGACCCTAAAGATACTTTGCATACCCCCAAAACCCGGTAAGTCGGGCATCGTAACGTTTCCATATTGGCTTAAACCGATTAGGAATTCGAACCATTCTTCGATGACTGAATGATTCCCATAAACAAAAAGTATCTCATTATTAGAACGCTTTACTGCCGGCAAATTCAGCATTCGTCCTTTCAGGCCGTTCATGTTAAGAGTAACAATATAATCAGCTGGATCTTGCTTTGGAATCTGTTTCATGTCCTAGTATAACTTTACGTCAAATCAAACAGATCCACAAGATCAATATTCACATTTATGATATACACTATATAATTTGTGGGTTAAGATTGAGGGGGCTAGAGTAGATTATTACTAACTCATAGTTCTAATTGGGGCGTAGCCAAGTGGTAAGGCAACGGGTTTTGGTCCCGTGATTCGGGGGTTCGAATCCCTCCGCCCCAGCCAAAGCACTAAGAGGGTACAGCTTAAGCTAACAGAGCCTTTATTCTTGTCATTGACGAGGGGTCAATAGCAAGACTAATAGTTCGAAGATCCGACCATAGCCCCAGCCAAGCAAAACAGAAGATTCTAGAAAACTTATTACTTTTTACGATAGACTTCTCTGCGATGCTCTATCATTAATATGATAATTTTATTTTTATTAAGATCAAAAACTACTCTATAATCTCCAACCCGAAATCTATAATCTCCAACTTTGCTATTGCCAATTAAGGGGACAGCATAATCTAGTGGTTCATTTTGTTTGAAAAAA
>DATKGL010000027.1:0-38544 GCA_035510795.1 Patescibacteria group bacterium | reverse complement strand
TCAAGCCACATTGCATGAATATGCCTATTCTTTTCCAGTTCTGGTTTAATACGTTCAATTACATTTAAAAGTGTCATGGGATTATGATAGCAAAAACACCCTTGCGGGTGTAAGCAGTGTATCTGGTATAACAGATGTGGTACACCGAACTGGACGAGGTCCGAACCTTAATAATCACAAGTTTTAATAAAAAATAACTTGACAATTAATACTTATGTGCATACAATTGTAATTACAATGCAGTCAACTATTATTCAAATAGGAAATTCAAAAGGCGTACGACTACCCAAAGAAGTCTTGATACTTAGCGGTATAAAAAAAGATATTGAGATAAAAGTTAAAAGAGGCGAGATTAAAATCTTACCGAAGAAAACTGTCAATAATATCAATGAATTTGCATTGGCTTCTGATGCATCATTTGCTAAGGACTGGTTACGTCCCGAGGAAGAAGAAGCATGGAAAACTTATCAATTGGGCAAGTAGTCCTAGCAACTTTCCCCTTCTCAGATTTATCAAGTGATAAATTGAGACCATGCTTGATTATTGGCATAGCTGAATTTGACGATATTGCCTTGTGTCAGATTACCAGTAAACAATACCAAAGTAAGAGAGCAATCCCTTTGCTTCAGTCTGATTTTATTCAAGGAACAATAGTGGTCAATAGTTTCATAAGACCAGATAAAATAGCAACTCTAGACAGAAAAATGATAAAACAAATCTTAGGTACGATTAGCGAAAGTAAACTCAATGCAGTAAAACTGAAGCTGAAGCAATTTTTAGAAATAAAATAAAAATACTTGGTACAGCACTCTTAACCAGGTTAGAACGGAATTTAGACTAACTCTAGAGCGTTCCTTGAGCACGTTCAGTGGTTAAAGGTTCGGGAAGCCATTCAGAATCATAGACCCCGTCTGGAGTCAAAGCGGCACGTAAACGTAATTCTGCGTCATCAATATGGGACCTGTCAGCAATTTGACCAGCAACTATTGCTCTCCAGACCGGAATAAAAAGTTGAGTAGCAGCTTCTTCAATACGCTCTAGCCACGCTAATTCTATTTCAACTTCAACAGGCAAGCTTTCTCTATCAATAGCCATTGTTAATAGACACTATATATCTTTCAATTGTATGAACAAGCATAAGCGAAACGGTACGCGTGACGAGACTCTAACCTGCGACCTACTTCTGCGAAAGAGTTGCTCTAACCCATTTCAGTAATCCGTTTCGATCTACAAGTTCACAATTATTACTTCTTGCTAGCTCTTTAGCTACTTGGCTATAAGTACTATTGGATATAACCATGGCTCTATCACAATGGTATTTCTTTAAGGCTGTTACTGCTTGCCTAACTGCATCAGCTTTAACTAATCCGCTATATCTCTTTACTTGGATACCCCACCTGATACCATTTTTCTCGGCAATTATATCTACACCATAATCATATTCTTCAGTCAGCCTAATATGGTTGTAGCCCTTGGTTCCCAGTAGTTTAGCAACGTAGTGTTCAAACTCCAGGCCAGTCATTCTATCAATGGCTAGCATATTAGGATTGTGGCTCCGATACCAGACCTTCTCCTTCTTAATTGTTTTGTAGATTATCAGTAAACCAATGACTCCTAAAAATGTCAGGGATGAAAAAACTAATATATGCCCGGCTTCTATTGTGAGCGACTTATGTATCCAAACATTAGATACCAGTAATACGATAAATACAAAGGCAGTAGTATTGCCAACAGTACCGGCATTATAAGTTTTATGATACTGGTGCGTGTATGACATATTTCCCAACTCTTTCTATTATATGACAGGGTACGTAATTAATCATTAAGGATAAGCATGAATTACTTCTATGAAACGCCGATCATAATACAATATTGACATCAGCCCTAACTCCTGTTAACGTAATTGCATAATAAGTCCAAACCCGGACTTTTTTGTGCCTTCGGGTACTTGACAATTAGGGAGTAAAAAATGAAGAAGAGAATGAGAATTCTCGTAGCCGGACTTAGTCTGGCGGTCATTGGCGCGGGAGCTTTAGCTTTCTACGGTGTGGCAGCCTCGGGAGCCTACTTCAGCGATACGGTTACGGCCAACCAGCCCGCCGGCATCGCCTATGTAGCCCTAGGATCACCCACTTCGAACAGTGCACCGTTCAGCAACCTGCTACCGGGCGTACCCCAATCCCGTGTGATCTCGGTGACCAACACCGGCACGGTGGCGGAGGATGTCTACTTGAAGGAAGGCGCAGCAATCGGACTGCCATCAGATGACTCAACCCCGAGCCTGTTGACGGTTTCGTTCTCGGCGCCATCGAGCGGCACCTACTCGTCGCCAGCGAATCTCTCGCCGCAAAGCGTACTTGCTTACAGCGAGTTGCCTGCTGGCGCGAGCTTCAACCTGACGGTGACGCTCAGCCTTGACCCCTCAGCGGGCGGCACGTACAACGCTCCGACCAACTGGAACCAGCCGAACCTGACCGTGACGATTCCGTTCAAACTCGTCGGATTCCAAACGGGACTTGGTTGGCAGGTCATCAGCTAGTCGGCGTCGTTTTCCGAACCTAGCTACCTGGGGGTACCGTGCGCAGTATCGTAAATGTACGGTACCCCCCTTAGCGGGTTCCCGATCAGTGGCTATCAGCCATACAGAAAGGGTACGGTGTGCTTAAAATCTTCAAACCAGCTCTGTTTGTGCTGGTAGCAGCAATATCACTTGCCGTGATAACCACGCTCAGCCTTTACGCGGCTGGCGCATTCCCCTACAGGGTGTATCTCATCCATACCGGCTCGATGGGCAAAACAATCCCGTCAGGTAGCCTGGTTGTCGTTCGAGAGCATCAGTACCACGTTGGGCAAGTCGTAACCTTCGTAGAAAATGACGCCACAGTCACCCATCGCTTGATCGCGATAAATGCTGATGGCATCATCACTACTAAGGGCGATGCAAACCCGACCGCCGATCCCTGGCGAATCCCCAAGAGCTTCATCATTGGCGGAGTAGTCCGGACATTTCCCGGGTTGGGATTCCTGTGGGCGTACATTTTCATGACCTGGCAGGGGCCTGCTTCACTTCTTCTGCTGGCGATTATCGTCGCCCTGCTGTGGTTGCTTGTTAAAGAGATCGAAAGACCTCAAACTGAGCCAATCACAGCCTGATTCTTCGCCGCTTTACTCCCCCAATGTCATCCCCATTCGTGAGCCTGTAAGTGTCAGCCATCCCGGCCAACACGAGAAAGTGAATCCGTTTGGGGATTTGGCCGTGCGACAGTAAGATTGTCGAGAGGTTGAGCAGGTGTGAATCGCTAGAAGTAGGATTGATCATTCCGATCAATCACACCTCTATTTTTTCACTCTCTCTTCCTCTCACTTTCTTTACCCCGCACGGCCTTTTTCATTTTAAGTGCAAAATATTATCAAAAATTGCTTATTCTGCTCCAATGCCAGGCTTTAAACCCGGCCTGAAGCTTTAATTAATCATGCAATAATCCTGACGTCCCAATGGGCTGGTCTGGCGTGAACCGCTGATGCTTGCTTAAGTCTTTAACTATGCCATAGTACTTGTATGGAAGAAGATCTGCCGACAAAATTCTCATGGTCCAGAACATATGTTCTGATAGTAGCCATGATAGCGGTGGCGGCCATCAGTTATTGGCTGATACCGACCGGCAGTAAGACCTCGACCAACACAGCGTCCAGCTGCACAGCCCTGTCGACTGCTCCGTCCTGTCATAAATCAGTTGTTTCCTCGCCGACTAGCGTGTCATCAAGGCCGTCGTTCAACACGGGCTCAACTAGCAGCGCCGCCGCTGCAACCGCCAACACTGGTCCGGGTAATGTCATTGCTATATTTATCGGTGCCACTCTAATAAGCGCCACTGGCTACTATGTCTATTCTAAGAGGCGCGCCGGACGTTCTGAGCCGGATCGACAATAATCAAAAGTAATTACTGTAGTAATAAGAAAAGAAGTTATAGTTACCTGAGCGTTAGGATGACTAGCGGTTATTGATTTTTTATAATGCAGAGTTATCGCGGGTACCTTTATGGGGAATGATGACGCGGTTTTCAGGTGGATTGAAGTTTATTCTTAAACTATCCCTGACGACTCTGCCCCATGTGTCGCCGCCGGCTATTCTATAGTTGTATTTCTCTGCCGGACCGACCTCGGCTCTGATTATTGTTCCGTCAATGTCGTCGTCGCAGGTGGCGCTCTCGATAGTGATAGCGTAGTCGCTGAAAATTGATTTTTCCAGAATCGCATCGACAACGACTCGGTGGCCGTCAGTCGGTTCTGTTTGCCAGCGAACCCTGGCGTCGTCAAAACGCGTTACCTCTAAATCACCTGTCTCAACGATTGTTTGGCAAAGTTCCAGAAGTTGTGCTGAAATTAATTTACTCATAAGCGTTCAGGCTGTTAGTTTACTATCTATACGCAATTATAATTACCCCACCTGGACCATGGTTCATGCAGGTCGCCAACATATACAGCCGGTCCGCCAAATTGATCGGCCGTAATGTCGACGATCGTACTGCGTGCTACATCCGTCTCGCCGACGTCCAAAAAGGAGTGATACCGGTCTCCGCATTCCATAAGACCTGCGACCCAGCGTTTTTTTGCCTCGTCATAATAACCGCCGTCATCTTTGCCGTAGCAACCAACGACAATCTCTCCATAACCAATGCGACGCCTCAGCTCAGCTGAAGCGCTGTCACACGAGTTCCCGGGGAAGGTTTCGATAGCTCTAACCACGCAGCTCAATGTCACTACTTCGGATTCTCCCGCTACGACCTCGGGCCGATGGATACGCAAGACTTGTGCGAGAAGTAAAGCTGATATCTTCTTGTCAAGGAAATCTCTCCTCGTCTCAGCGGCAATTTGATGCAACTTTTCAAAGTTATAAGGCATATGTCATACAATACAACAATAGTTCTGATAAGTCAAAGTTATGCCACCGAGCAGGCCGGGACTAATTGCCCGAAATCATTAAACCTCTGCTGCTTGCATGGCTGGTGATTACGAATAAAATATAAAGATAGTTTAGGAGGTATTGTATGCGCTCAGGCGAAAAAGCACCACACGGACCAGCACCAGGAGAATTATTACCCAGAAAAAATGAAAGATTGGCGCAAATATTGGCTCATCTTCAAGCGGTTGGAGAATTATTGAATGAAGATGGTGAAGATCAAGATCCCAGCGTCGAACGTTTTAGATCCAATACTACCTTCCAGCTCGTCCCAGGATACAAGATTGAGGTTAAAAAAGCTGACGGCAGCGGCTTTAGAACCCTGTCGAATCGCCCTGAGAATATGGGCCTAACCGAGTATCGACCTGGTGAGGTATTTTTGGCCGATAGTTTAGGCGTGGCTACCAGTTATTCTAGAGGGGTCATCGCCGGACAGTCAGGTGAAGTAAGCTATTGTATCTCTGAAACTTCTTCTGGCATTCGCGAGTATATAGCTATACGCGGCGGCATGGGTGAATACAGCTGTCGGATTGTCGATACGGCCAACCCCAGCGCCGAGAGCCATACTAGCTACTAGAGATATTTTGCCGCGGATTAGTATATTTAGTCGGTAGATATACCTTGGCTTGGAATGATACCGGCCGCAATTAATTCCAGTTCAGTAATAACTTTACCACCATAGCCGCAGGTTACTGTAGCTCCATCACAGCCAGCTTCATAGGCCGGCCCTAAGACACAGTGCTCGGTCATATCCTGCCACTGGAGTTCCTGTGCTTGTTCAACTGTCAATTTGCCGGCAACGACTTCTATTGCCAGGGTATTTGCTTTTTCTATGGGTCGGTCGCAGGGTTGGCACATTTCAGGAGTAGCTTCAACAATGGCATCTCTTGCTAGTAGTAAGTCTGCTATTCTCTCGCTGCCGCTGCTCATCAAAGCAGCATCTCACGAGGCGTTCCTCCGCGCAAGCGTAACAATTATAAATATCAGAAAAGATTAATCTGATAATGCCCCCGGGTAGTCGTTTGCTTATCTGCTCTATCCGTTAAGCAAGCACTAGTTCGGGTTTTACGCTATTGTTAATAATAATGTCTGTCGAAGCAATCCTGGATAATTTTCCCGAAGAGCAACCTGACGTAGCAGCTGCCGAGGCTGCCTATATTGGCGCTGTCTCAACCAGTGAGCTTGATATTAGCTGGAAACGGCGTGGCGCCTGCAGAGGAATCGACCCGGACCTGTTTTATCCCGTAAAAGAGTCAGATGCCGACGACGCTCGGCAAGTTTGTTCGGGCTGCCCAGTCCGGGAGCAATGTCTGGAATATGCGCTGGCCGCCAACGAGAAGTATGGTGTGTGGGGTGGAACAAGCGAAAGAGAAAGAAGAAGAATATTACGCTATCGAAGTCAAAGCCAATAAGTTGATAATTATTCAGAGACAAACTTCACTAGAAGCGTTAGCCGCTAAACTGCTGTTCGCAGACTCCAATGCCGGGAGTCGTTTGCAGGGCTGGATGACTCGATGTTATATAAGCTTCAAGGGTTTGTTCTTGGCTGCTGTCGGCAATTTGATGATAGATGCCGGTACCGGTTTCAAAATCAACATGGTCAGAGCCTGGTTTAACTGTTTCGAGGGCGACGGTGTAGCCGTCATAAGTCAGAACTGCGTCGGCCTGACCGGTGTCTGCTTCTCCGGAGATCTTAATAACGAATCGGGCAATGCCACCATGGTCGGTGGCGCTCAATCCAGCACACTCCGGCCGACTGCTGCTGGCCGGAGGTCGGGCCTTAACCGGCTGGCCGGTTTCTGATTGGGCGCAGGAGCTGACAGCAAATCCGCCGATAATACCAATCGCTAAAAACCGACCAATTTTCTCAGGCATTTTCATTTATCTAATAATAACATTAATAGCGGTCAAATTATGGTTTGACCAGAACTGAACCGTCCCTGAGCCGGGTATCTCCTGAGGCATTAAATACATCAAAACGCTCAATTTTCAAACGCACTGCCCGTACCAAGAAATGTGATTAACTGCGTCAAATCAGTTAACCTTGGCAGAAAAGTAAAACTGCCAAACATCAAATCGGTGATTAAACGAACTCCACCGCCGGAGAACTTTTAACCTTTTACATAGACATTCTTCGAAGTTTATTGGCTGTCCGCCTAATCCTTCGTCTCAGAAAAAAACTACTGTCCAGCAGTTCGGCTTCCATATCGGCCGGCGTATCGTTGCTGACGTAGTCCGATGGCTCGCCTGAATTATATAGGTACTGTTCGAATGGTGTTTTTGATTGCTTTTGGTTTTTGTTCTGTGCCGCATTGGTTGAGTGTGACATTGTTTTGCCTTTCATTGCTTTATAGAACAAAGCCTAGCAGTTTATGACACCCTCCTTTCCGATCGATGTAAATACTAATGTTAGCCTGTTATCTACCAGCTTAATGCTATTGTTTAGATAATAATGTGTGCATTGTCACATTGTAATAAATATCACGCAAACGAAATTTAAAAAAGAATATACTAAAAAGTATGAACGGAGCATCCGCGGGGGTTGTACCGGTTCGTGAGACACACGACGAAAGCATTATCGCCTATTTTAGCGATGGTTTTACGATGGACTTTATCCGGGGCGAGACGATAATCAACGGTGTCGATGATCCGCCGGGTGTATTTCTTATTAAAGAAGGCTTCGTCAAGGCCTACTCGGTATCGAAGGCCGGTCAAGGAAATCTGTTGTTGATTCACGAGGCTGGTGACGTCATACCGCTGCCCTGGGCTTTGGACGGCGCGCATACTACCGGTCTGTATTATGAAGCGCTGACAGATGTCACGGCGATAAGGTCTTCCAAGGATACCCTGCGGACTGCCATGGGTAAAAACACCTGGCTGGCCCAGGAGATATTAAAGCAAGCGGTAAATATAATATCGACCTACACTCAGAGGATCCAAACCTTGGAATTCCGTTCGGCGCGGGGCAGAATCATTTCAGAATTAATGCATTTGACCGAAAGATTTGGCAAAATCCATGGATCGGGCTCGATTATCGATGCACCGATAACCCACCAAGACATTGCTGACTCAATCAACATGAGCCGGGAAACGGCCAGCCGGGCGTTGGAGGAACTGACTAAGGAAGGACTGATCGGACAAGACGATCATCTGTTTACAATTATTGATTTACATAAATTGCAGGAAGCCCTGAGCTAGGGGCGGACCGCTTACTGATTCTTGGGCGAATCATTAGATTTCTTGTCGTAAAGAACAACCGTTCGACCGGCCCTCTGAGCTCGTTTGGTCTGGTCGCCGGCAGCCTCCTGCTGCTGGCGCATGGGAAGATTCTCGTATAGTGAAGCAATCTCAGCCTCAGGATCGCGCAGTTGAACCGACTTACCGGCCAGATTTAGGGTTGTAGGTCCTCCGCTTGACATCGAAAATCCAACATTGTTTCTCAGGCGGTCGAGCAGTCCGGGGTATTTAGCATTCAGCATATTATTGGGGGCGTTTAATGGAATCCGGATAGATCCGTCGCGATGAAGCTGAATGTCGGGGCTAAATAATTCCTGACCCTCACCGAGTCCGGGTACTCTCAAAATATCAACGGTTTCCTTGGCATCCGGCCGATAGTTAATTGCGCTAAAGCCGTTAGTGCCTGAAGTTGTGTGGGTTGTGATTGCTACTCCGGCTTGACTGACACGGTGTTCTTCGACTAACCGACCGCTCCAAAAAACCTTCTCAGGGGTGGTTTTGGTTGAACCTGGGGGAAGGTCAAGATTGTGCCCGGATAGATCAGCCATAGCTACCTGCAGCACATCATGATTTTTCCAGCCGAAATATTTGAACTCACTCCAGACAGCTGTTTGCCTATCGAGGATCGCTAATCGGTTGCCCTGCGCCATGCCTGCTTGGTAGTGGGCGGTATAACGCTCGTCGTTGTAAGCCAGCAGCCCGTTACTGACATAGTAGCCGTCAATTAAGCAGCGGCAGTTTTGGGTTGACTGGCTGGGATTCCTAAAATCGAAGTTTTTAAAACCAAAGCGGCTCATCAGCTCATCAACTTGATCGAGCCGAATATAATGTTCGGGGATTTCGCTCTTAACTTCGCTAGCCAGCTGGTTCGGTTCGGAGGGGCGGAGATCACCTTGATCATCCGGCCGGAAGACTTCAAAGTAATCCACCATCGGTGCTTGATATTCGCCCAGCCCTTCGACGTAGAAATAAGGTGAACGTCCGGTTGTAATAGCGTCAGGAACGACAGCCGGTCCGCCCCAACCGCTGCCGCCAAAGATAGCCGATTTGCCTTGGATATCTTTGGGTAAAACGTCGCCAACTAGTTTGCCGGTGATTGTTGCCCGAGGACTATAACCACCCAGGACTCCTATATCGTTCCAGTCTGCACTTGTGACCTCATAAGTATAAGATGGGGCTGGGTGAAGTTCGCTGGCGACTTCGAAAGCAACAAAATCCCCGGCTTGCAGCAGACTGGCACTAATTTCAGCTTCATTGTGTTCCTGCTCTTCCGGGGTCTCAAACAAACCCAGCGTTCCGCCGCTAGGAATATCGATTAAAAAGGGTTCTGCTAAAGCCGGATCGTCATGATTAAGAGACGCGTAAAAAAATGGTTCGTCCGAAGAAGGGTCCTCTTCATAAGGAGTTGTCATACAGAACGATATATTATCATCTAATCAGGGTAACGTCAAAAAAATCATACTGATCAGCTGTTAGTAATGCCAGCCAGCCGCCGCGCGTACGGCCATTCGGCGAGTTAGTGACTGATTAGCTATCTACCCAGACGTCGAAACCGCAAGTCTGACACTCAAAATGGTCAAAGCCGTTCGGATCGGCCAATCCGCACCCAGACGGCTTGTTGGTCAGCGCCTCCCTCATGGCAGCTAAAGTCCGGCTTAATTCGGCTTGTTGAGACTCATAACCTTCTTCGCCTTCTTGCAGAAAACGATCAACATTGGCTATATGGTCAGCCCCTTCATCAATTATTTTTCTAGTCACACGGCATTCCAGATGTAGCTCGGGATAATCTTCTCCTGGTTCACTCATCCAGATAATTATCGACTTGCTTGCCAATCTTTGCAACCATAAGCAGAGCCAGCGCCAGATAGTTAACTAATGAATTAATCAGCAGTCGGCGGCGCTGTTAATTCAACCTCATACATATCAGCCAGATTGAAAAAGCTGCCTGTTTCATCATCTTCTTCTAGAGCGACCGCGATCCAAGCACCGGGCGACCCGGTGATTCTATCCGGTCCTATTTGTGATCCGCGTACCCAGCCCGCTATTAATTCATACTCGTCCGGTCCCCATATAGCTCTTACCGAGACAATGCTTTCATCTGAGTTTACTGTTATATCGTTATCGATGACATCGCCTCGGACCCGGTGGCGCCAATCGATCTTCCAGCCGATGATTGCATCTATACCCCGCCGTAGCTCATCCATCGACTGCAGTAAATCCGGCGCAACTGTAGCCAGTGCGTGTTCGGCGTCAACTGCGAAGTTCCGGTTTCGGTTCATTATTGATTGAGCCATGGTACGCCCAAGAGCCTGCCGGATGTCATCATAGTGATCACGATAGGCTCCTTCTGTGTCAGCCCAAGCAGTCATGACGCGCTGTGCCTCGGGTGGCAAAGGATCATTACTGGCATTGTCTTTATATCGATTGGGCAATTTGAGATCTCCGTAAAATTAGTATAGTGTATTCTTCCATATATGTCGGGCCTAGTCAATACCTCGCCCGGGAATTCATCGCTCCAGCAACCAAGCTCAAGGATTCGATAATTACGGCTGGTATCTCCGGTTAATTTTATGTTCAGGATAAATTGCAGTATTGCAACATTCTACTTGACGGAGTATTTTTCATGCATGAGTCAAATTCCTGAAGGTGAACCGCTGGGACCGATTACCGATAGTGATTGGGAGCTAAACAACGTTGTTGGCCAGAGCTTAGCCGACGAAGCTGTAGCTTATCTCGATGCCGCTGCCCCTGCGTCCGGTAGTGCTCCAGAGTTAGCCACCGGCCGGGTGGATATCTACCGCGACCGTTTACTGCCGGCTTTTACCGGAGCTGTTAGCGTAGCTAGCGTTATAATGGTCGGCGGCATGTATGAGTCGCTCTATAACGCCTTTCACAGTTTGCATTAACCGCTTATATTTGCGGTTGTCTTTTTTAGGCCGTGGACAGTAATTAACTATTTAAGATCGTCGGCAGATCAATCGTGGCTGTGCAGATCCGGGTATCACCGGCGCCGTAATAGAGTCGGACAACGTCGTCTTCTAGGATTGCCCCGCAGCAAAATACCGATTCAGGTAGTAATTTCTTCTCAGCCAGTTTGTCGATGTCATCTGTGGACATAGTGCGCAGTGCTTTATAGCCGCCGGGGACTAGATCGGTATAACCGACGGTTTCATAGCTTTCACGCGGCTCCAGTATCGGCTTAGAACAGCGCCAAATAACCTGGTGCGGATTGTCGTGCTCCAGCAATGCTGCGCCGAGGCGATAAATTCGTTTCTCGCTAAAGTTATCGATGCCGTGATAGAAAACCAGCCAGCCTTTGTCGATTCTGATAGGCGGTGGGCCCATCTCGACGTAGGCCGCATCAAAATGATCTTTTCGGGCACTGATGATGGGCGCCGAGATCGGCAGCCAGTGCAGCAGATCGTCTGAGATAGCCGGCCAAATATGATTATCACCAAACAATATATAATAGCGGCCGTTGATATTCTCTGGTATGATGGCGGCGGCTTTTGACCAGTCGTCGGGCAGGTTCTCTCTTTGGGTGTGTGTCAGCCGAGGGAACATCAGGTTGTGCTTCTGCCATTGATGCAAATCATAGCTTGAGGCGATAGCGGCCCGGGCCTTAGTGCCGTCAAAGGCGGTATAGGTAGTCCAGTATTTGCCGTTAAGATATATCATCCGCGGGTCTTCACAGCCCTTCTCTTCCCAGGAGTTTTCCGGGACAATTACCGGTGTCGGGTCAATCTCAAAATCTACCCCGTTATGGCTGGTTGCCAGCAGAATTCTTGAAACCCAGTCTTCGCCGACGCCGCGAAACAGCATATTGTAGACGCCGTCGTGCTTAACGACAGTGCCGTTATAGGCTTTTTTGGGAAACCATTTAGAGTTTGGGTCGGCGTTAATTATCGGATTACGGTCATAACGCTTAAGCATATTAATAGTGTATATGATTTATTGATTTTTTTGATACTAAATGGTGGTTTTTGTGTTTAATAGCTGCAGGCTCAGCAGCAGACAAATGTTTGATTCGGCGCCGCTATGGCCATGGACTCCTGAGTGGTCAATGCCGTCAAAGCACTTCAGGGTCAGCGGGTCATACATCTTTTCATGCTTAATATTAATGCCCTCAAACCAGCCGAACCATTTTTTAGCCAATGCTAAGTGTTTTTTTTGACCAAAACATTGATAAGCTGCCAGCCAGGCCCAGATCATGTAAGCGCTATCAATCGGTTGCTGGGAATATTCAGGAACGCTCAGGGCAGATTTGGGCAGCCAGCCCTCGTTGCCGATGGGAGCTAACAGACGGTTGTTCATCTGGCATTTACCTTGAACAAAGTCACAGACTCTTAGTCCAAGCTGACTCACCTGGCGGTCAGAGCTGGCCAGGCCGTAGCGCAGCAAGGCGTAAGGAATAATCCCGTTGCCATAGGTCATGACTGGCTCCGGCCATAGCCAATCGTCCGATGCGCCTGCAAAATAACCGAGCATTTGATCAGCCAGCTGTTTGGCCAAGTCTTTATCGACATAAATAGCCCCCAGCAAGGCATAAGCCGTGCCGCGCAGGTGCCGAAATTTCTTAACGGCCGGCCGGCAGCCGTCGATAACTGCCAAGGCCTGCTGGGCATGAAAATTTAGCGAATAAGCGTAACCCATGGCCCAGACTACTTGTCCAGTGGCATCATCGGAAGCCGGATACTGATAAAATTTTCGCTGATTAGTAGCAAAACCATTGAAGCCGGTGCGCTGGCAGGATAGACGGAGGTAATTAAATAACACTTCCGCCTGGCGATGCTTTTTTAGAGCCAAACAAACCAACAATCCGCGGGCGGCGTCATCAAGCGCGTAGCCCTCTTCGACTAAGATGTTTTGGCCGTCGCTGTGTTGCCATATGCCAAAATCGTCGATCAGAGCATCAAAAAATGGAGTGTCCATTACGGTTTGATAACGTAGTCCTCGATTATTTTTAAGTAGGCCTTGCCGACGACCGGCCAAGCCATTTTGTCGCCATATATCTTGAGTTTTTTCCTGGTGATTTCTCGTAGTTCACCGTCGTCAATTAAGCGGTTGACATTAATGGCGATACTGATGGGGTCTTCAAAAGGCACCAAAAAGCCGCGATTTTTACCCAGCAACTCCTGGGCGTAGCGGTAGGGTGTGGATATTGACAAGCGGTCAGTGCCGACGGCATAAGCGAGAGTACCGGAAGCAGATTGCTCGGGATCACGGTGCGGCGTCAAATAAATGTCGGCCGCCGATATATATTCCATCAGTTGTTCGGTCTCGAGGTATTTATTAACGAAAGTTACGGCCCCGTCGACACTGAGTTTTTTAGCGATGGCCTTTAAGCTATCACGATAGCCTTCGCCTTCGCTCGCCAGCACTTGCGGATGGGTCTGGCCGACAACTAACAACCGGACATTAGGATGCTTGGCTAGAATTTTCGGCAAAGCTTGTATCACTAAATCAACACCTTTATTGGGGCTGATTAAGCCGGTAATAACTAGATAAAAATTGTCTGGGTCGAGGCCTAGACCTTTGAGAATGCTGGGGCGGCTTTTGTTGACTTTCTTGGGTACGCCGTGAGGAATAACGACAATTTTGTTTTCGGCAATCTGATAGTCGGCACATAAAATCCGTTTCGAGTCCTGGCTCATAGTTACGACCATAGCCGACCGCTCAGCAATCTCCCGGGTAACCGCTTTACGGGCTGGATCAGGGTATGGCAACACGGTATGCAAAGTCGATATTATCGGAGAGGTGAGGTTGTCGAGCAGAGTGAAAATATTGTCGCCGGTCGGATCGTCGTGAACAACCCCTTCGTGGACAAATTTAGCTCGCTTGCCTCCGTATAGGCCAAATTCGTGTTGCAGCATGACGGCGTCTAATTTTAACTGATTAAATTTTGCAGCCGCCCGGCGGTAAGAATCTAAATCATTGGTTTTAAGGATAGCTATGACAGACTCGGGGTATATATATGATTCGTTGTCGTTTTCGGCCGCCGCCACCACCATCTGATTACTGGGGAAGTTGTCGCTAATGCCGTTCATTAAATCGCGGCTAAAAGTAGCAATGCCGCACTTCTTCGGAATAAAAGAACTGACAAAGCCTAATCTTAAGATGCTACGCACGTTTTCTTATAAACACTTTCGCGAGTAAATGGATCAAATACCCCGCGGTATCGGGCCTACTGTTTAATCAAGATTTTTCCACTCACTCTGGACTAAATTATTTTATCAGATCGAAGTAAAAATTACCACTGTATCATTATCACCTCGTTTCTCAAGCGAAAGTGCCTCTGTTCCCCGGTGGTATGAGTCTGCTGCAATATCAAGCCAGAAAATCAGTTCTCCGTCTTCTGGAGTGACGTTTAGATGGCCACGGCGCGCGGTTGTGATTGTTCGCATTTAGTGTTAGAGTTTATTTACTTTACAAGGAGTTGTATATGAAGCCGATGGAGACGGGTGGATGGGTTGCTCAGGGCAACGATGAAATTATGGCAATTACCGCCGGCTTACAAGCTGTAGGAGAAAGTGATCTACTTAGACAATTGGGAACACAGTTTGTAGGTTACCGAGAAATGGTTCTGCGAGCTCATCCCGAATGGGACCCGGATATGGTCAGTTCAACAATGTTAAAATTATTGGCTGACGATGATTACCAAGCGGCCAGGATAACTTATGCGCCCGAACTTCCTATGCCTGAAGAGCAGTCTGGGGCCGTTATAGATGCTCTTCGGAAGGCGACAAGAAGGAGAACTCAACTAGATCATTCGCACCGGGTAGTAGCCCGCGACATGGTCAGAGTCTTTGACCAAGCTAAACAAGCAGCCAAGTCTAAGAGTATTTCTTACTAAGACAACCAAACTGAGATATTGCGGCAACGCCAAGAGAGAGCCCGGTCAGAAACCAGCAATCTGTACTAGCAATGATTGCCATTCCCTCAGCGCTAATCGGCATTGCATGCATTCAATACGAGAAAGCAAATTAGTTATACCTCTGTAGTCAGCGGCGAACTGTTTGTCCTGATATAAGCTGTGGGCAACAGTGTCTGGCGCCAAGGTTGCCAGAAAAACGTATATTTTTACGTTTGAAAATGAGCTGTCCCGGTTCCAGCCGTCTTTGTCTAAGAGCTTCATCTGTTCGAATGAGCTGTCGTTATCAATTCCCAATTCCCTTTTAACGATAGTTTTGGCGTCCCTTTCAAGCGGATTGTTCGGGTTGATGCGCCGGCCGCCGCACAGATCCAAGGTGTATGATTTAACACCCGGCCGGTACATCGGTTTAGGCAGCAGTATCTTATTGTTCTGGACTGTAATTATTAAGATTCCATCAGGTTTTTCGACGCGCCAATAATCAAGCTCTTGGTTGCTGTCATCCAGCAGCTTCTCCTGGTACAGCCTTAACCACGGTGAATCTATCCTAAGATCGCTGGACAGTACCTGCCATTGTTTATTTGACTGCTTGTCGTTCACCTTATTAGAATATCAGAATAATATTATCAGTACAGTTGTTGTTTAGCTCAGCGGTCGAAAAAGTTCATCTGTAAAATCTAAAAATACTTGTCGGAACATCTCGCGCAGACGGAGACTATGTAGTTCGCCCTGTTTGATTAAGTCGGCAATTTCAGGTAGTGCGCTGACTTTGATGCCAATATGGGTCGCCCGGTTACCGTATTCATAAACCTCGTCATGAAACCTATGGTCGACTACTCTCGGATCGGCCAAGGCTTTATGAAGAGCATAGAAGGCTTGCCGGCCATTCATCTCCTGCCCGCCGCGGGCCAGCATAAAACGTCCCATATCATCGGCGGTAACCGCCGCCGTGGATTCGCCGCTAAGCGAATCAGTTAGAAAACTGACCATATCCGAGTCGTATGGGGGAGTTTCCGATTCTGTTGGTTGCTGACCGGTTTCAATACTTGACATGAATATAACGTTAACATGAACTTTGCTCTAAAGTTAAGTGTATTTTACAAACCGCCTGCATATCAGGTAGAATTAGCGCGTAAATAGGGGGTAGTCGTGCAATTTTTAAATGGCACTCAGCCACAGTACGAATTGACCTATAATGATGTCTTTTTAGTACCGGGCTATAACACTTTAAATTCGCGTTTCGACGTTGATCTTATTACACCCGATAAAGTTGGTACCACCATCCCGTTAATTGTCGCCAACATGAATGCCGTCGCCGGCAAAAGAATGGCCGAAGCTGTGACTCGGCGCGGCGGATTGGTTGTCTTGCCGCAGGATATACCGCTGCCGATATTGAAGGCGACAATAGATTTCATTAAATCACGACATCTGATTTATGAAACGCCGTTGACTCTGTCGCCCCACAACACCATCGCCAAAGCCTTAAATATAATTTATAAGCGACCGCATGGTATCATCGTTATCGTTGACGAGCAGGATCATCCGGTCGGTGTCTTCCAAGAAGCCGATGCTGTCAATCACGACAAGTTCACGGCGCTGGAAGCGGTTGCCAATAAAGAAGTTATCTCAATCCCCTATAACTTGTCGCCGGAGAAAATGTTTGATTTTCTGGTTGCCCATCATGTCAACGCCGCCCCGGTTATTAAGAACAGAAAACTGGTCGGTCTGATGTCCCAGAAAGGCGCCATGCGAGCCCGCCTCTATCAACCGGCAGTTGATAAGAACAACAAATTGTTGGTTGCCGTAGCTGCCGGCATCAACGGCGATGTGGTCGCCAAAGTCGGTAAGATATTAGAGCTTGGCGCCGATATTATTGTGCTCGATACAGCCCATGGCTATCAGAAAAAGATGATCGAAGCAATCAAGCAAGTCCGCGGGCATTATAAAAATATCACTATTGCCGCCGGCAATATTGTTACCGCTGCCGGCACCGAAGCTCTGTTGGAGGCCGGCGCCGACATTATTAAGGTCGGAGTCGGACCGGGCGCTATGTGTACGACGCGGATGATGACCGGCGTTGGCCGGCCGCAGTTCAGCGCTGTTTTGGAGTGCTCAAGCGTTGCCCGGAAAATGGGTAAACACGTTTGGGCGGACGGCGGTGTCCGTTATCCTAGGGATGTAGCCCTGGCTTTGGCGGCCGGCGCCAGCAGCGTATTTTTTGGGTCGCTGTGGGCCGGGACCTACGAGAGCGTCAGCGATGTTTTTGTCAACAACGACGGCCGCCTCTATAAGGAAAGTTATGGCATGGCCAGCAAGCGGGCCGTCAAAGACCGAGCGTCGAGCTCTTCTGCCTATGATCGGAGAATGAAAGAATTTTTCGAGGAAGGAATCAGTACCAGTCAGCAATTTATCGATCCCGAAAAACCGGGGGCTGAAGATATAATCGATCATTTGATCGCTGGGGTACGCAGTTCTATGTCGTACGTCGGCGCGCAGGACATAGAAGATTTTTACGAAAAAGCAGTCGTCGGTATCCAATCAGCCGCCGGTTATCAGGAAGGTTTGCCGTTGTTTTCCAACTCGAGCTGGTCGTAGGCGCTTGTCTAAAGCGCTAGTGAAATAGCAAAAAATTGGAATCAATACTGCCCAGCTAATTTACCTGATAATAACCTGATGGCGCTTAGGCCCAACGCCGATCTTGGTAACAGCAGTAGCCAACTCTGTTTCGATCAGTTCAATGAACTTAATTGCCGCGGACGGTAACTTGGCGTAACTGCGAACAGCGCTAATATCGGGCCAGGTATCAAGCGTAACGTAAACTGGTTCGCACTGCGCCAGGCTGCCAGCCGAGCTGGGAGCTGCATTGATAAGTTTTCCTTTAAAGCGGTACTGGGTTGCCACCATAACCGTGGAGCCAAATCTGGGAACATGGTCCAATTTAGATAAAACCAGTTCGTCGACACCGTTGACCGTGATAGCGTTTCGCAGTTCGACGATGTCGAGATAACCGATCCGCCTCGGCCTTTTAGTCGTAGCGCCAAATTCGCTGTCGACGGCACCTTCCGGCCCGCGGACATTAGCCGCCAAAGCCGCATCATTAATTTCTGTTACCAGGGGGCCGCCGCCAACATGAGACTTGACTGCCTTGGCGACGCCAATAACCTTGTTGACGTGCTTCGGAGCGATACCCAAGCCGTTTAACAGTCCGCTGACAGTGGTAGACGAAGAAGTGACATAAGGATACATGCCATGATCTATATCCAGTCCGTATGCTTGAGCTCCTTCGACCAGCACTTTGTTCCCGGCTTTGATGCGGCTATTTATAACCTCGACGGTATCGGCTACGTACGGTTTTAGCAGTTCCACGGCGGCAACCCAGTCGCGGGCTTCGGCGGCTATCTCGGTCAAGGACGTTTTTCTCTGCCGGTTGACATGCACTAAACCGTCGTAAGCCTTTTTATAGAGTTCCTTGGCGTCAAATACCGTCTCGACTCTGATACCTTCGCGCAAGTATTTATCTGAAGCCACATAAGCAATACCGGCTTTTGTACTGCCCTGGGCACTGCTGCCGCCTTCGCGCAGCTCGTCCAGAACAATATGATGCGGCATGACAAGATGCGCCGAACTGCTGACTAGTAAATTATCATGTGATATCTTTATGCCGAGATTCTGCAATTGCATGAGCTCGGCCCGAAATTTTCGCGGGTCAAGATAAACGCCGTTGCCGACAATATTAAGCCGTCGCTTATAAGCAATGCCGGAGGGGATCTGGTGCAGGGCTATCGGTTTCATGCCGTCCGGCACGATCGTGTGGCCGGCGTTGGCACCGCCATTACCGCGGGCTACGACATCATAATCAGAGGCGGCCAGGTCGACAAAACGACCCTTACCCTCATCACCCCGCTGCAATCCAATAATTACATCAACAGACATCCGCGTTCAGTATAGTCAACTGCCTCCTGCGGGGCAAGCATGACAATGTTACTAGCTTAGCCGAGCTAGCTCGGCAGCTAGGCCGAGGTAGGTTTGGGGCGTAAGATCGCGCAAACGGATTTTCTCGGTTTCCGGTAGCGTCAAGGAGTCGATAAGCTGCTGATAGTCGGCCTGGCTCATACTTTGGCCGCGGGAAACGTTTTTGATAGCCTCATAGGCACCTTGAACCTGGTAGCGGCGCATTAGTGTTTGAACAGCTTCGCCCAATACCGCCCATTGGTTTTCAAGATCGGCAGCGATTTTCGATGTGTCGGCACTTACTCCTGCCAGTCCTTTGGTTAGTGATTGGCAGCCAACTAAGAAATGTCCGAACGCTTCCCCTAGTGCCCGCTGGGCCGATGAATCACTCAGGTCGCGCTGTAAACGCGATATCGGCAGCTTAGCCGCCAGAAAATCTAACAGCGCATGGGCTAGTCCGAAATTCGCTTCAGCATTTTCAAAATCAATCGGGTTAACTTTGTGCGGCATAGTCGAAGATCCGACTTCGCCGGCTTTAATGCTTTGCCGGAAATACCCCAGCGAGATGTATGTCCACATATCCCTCGCCAGGTCGGTCATAATAGCGCCGCCCAGCCCAGCTTCGTTGCAAAAAGCCGCCAGCCAATCATGCGGCTCAATTTGGGTCGTTAATAAATTAGCAGTGAAACCCAGCGACTCGACAAATTGCCGGGAAATCTTGAGCCAATCGACTTCCGGATAAGCGAACTGGAGGGCGTTGTAATTGCCTGTTGCGCCGTTCCATTTGGCATAAATAGCTATCGCCATAAGCCGGTCCGAGCTGCTTTTCAGCCGCTGTTCAAAAACCTTCATTTCCTTGCCCAGGGTTGTCGGCGTGGCGGGCTGGCCGTGGGTGCGGGCCAGCATCGGAACTTTGGCATATCGCTGAGCTTTAGATTCAAGATCAATAATAATTCCGGCTAGAGCAGGACTTATAACCATACCGAGTGCATCGCGTATTTGCATGGCCGAAGCTAAGTTGTTGATATCCTCACTGGTTATGCCGAAATGGATAAGCTCAATGTGGCTGCGGAAGACTGGTTGGGCTGCCAGCTTTTGTCTAAGCCATAGTTCGACAGCTTTTACGTCATGATTGGTCGTGTGCTCGATGGTTTTGATCTCCAGTGCATCGTTGGGGCTGAAGTCTTTGGCGATAGCTTGTAAATAACTGCGGTCAGATTTAGAAATAGCTTTGACGTCGGGCAGGATGCCGCTGCATAAGACTTCCAGCCAAGCCGTCTCGATGGCCAGTCGTCGCTTAATAAGACCGAACTCTGAGAATATCGGCGCCAATGCCTGGGTTTTGTCGGCATAACGGCCGTCAAGTGGTGATATTGCTTGCAGTTGCTCTATTTTTCCCATATTGATCTAAGTTTAGCTTGATAGTTGATCCGGGACAACTAAACGGCTCCGCTAAGACAGATTCAGAACGGAGCTACTACAGTTTGGCGAGATATTCTTTTACGCCAATCAGCCAGCCGCCTGTAAAATAATCTTCCGGCTTAAAACTATTAACGTTGACCCACTCCATTTTGTCATGGTGGTCTCCTAGCCCGACGTCTCCGCCCTCGAATTTGGCGTCGTAGCCGATTGCAAATATTCTAACCAGTTGTCCGTCTAAGCCGTGCTCTTGGCGCTCAACCCGGAAAAATACTTCTGGATCTCCCAATTGGTAGCGAACTGTCGGCCCAAGTTCTTCGATAACCTTTCGTTTAATGACGCTCTCCAGTGGTTTATCGAATTCGTCTTTTCTAATCCTGCCACCGGGCAGATCCCATGAACCAAAGATATCGTGGGTAATCAAAAGTTTGTCGCCGATTCTTAAGAATAGTTTAACGGCAACAAAGTACAGATCTTTTTCAAATAGCTGAGAGTTGAATTTATCCATCTTGATATGCGACTTGACCCTTGCGCGTTAGGCGGCCGAGGCTGCCTCCGGGCAGCGGGACTTCTTTCATGCTATTAATAATACTCCACCTCTCTGTCGGCGATTAACGTTAACTACTGGAATGAGCTATTTATTTACGGTATAATATTAATTGCTTAAAGAAAAACAAAAAACCACCAAGATGAAGCATAAATACGTACTCAGTGTTGATGAGTGGTTTAATCGCCCAAAACGACACCTCTGGTTAGTTCTAGCCTTTATTGTTTCAACAGTAGTTTTGATGTTAGGTCCTTCCCTGCCGCGCAACATCGCTATAGCTGATTCGTCTGCCTGGAATCAACCGGTTCAAATTGACAAGACTCAGCCGGTGGTTCTTCGGTCAGTATCATGTGCCAGCAGTTCCTTCTGTGCTGCTGTAGACTGGAGCGGTAATGTTCTTTACTTTAATGGCTCCACTTGGTCGTCGCCGGCAAATATCGACGGCAGCAACAGTATTTTGTCCGTCTCATGTACCAGCAGTTCTTTTTGTGTGGCCGTAGACAGCGGCGGCCAATCGCTTAGTTATAATGGCAGCTCCTGGTCGTCGCCGGTGAGTATCGGTTCAGGTAACATTAATTCGGTTTCGTGCAGCAGCAGCACTTTTTGCGCGGCGGTCGATCATAGCGGCAATGCCTATACTTACAATAGCGGCAGCTGGTCTTCGGCTACGGATATTGACGGCAGCACTTCTATCGTGTCGCTGTCCTGCACCAGCAGCTCTTTCTGTATGGCGATCGATTACAGCGGGAATGCCCTCAATTATAATGGCAGCTCCTGGTCCTCGCCGACGGACATTGATGGCGGCATTCTTTTCTATTCGATCTCATGCCCAAGTGATACTTTCTGTACGGCAACGGACAACCAGGGAGATGCCGATTACTATAACAGTGGCACTTGGTCCTCACCGATTACAACTGATTCGAATAATAGCTTGACGGCGGTATCCTGCACCAGCAGCTCCTTCTGCATGGCGGGAGACGGCGATGGTAATGTCATTGGCTATAACGGTACCACCTGGGTTGGAATAATAGATATTGACGGCACGGAACCGATAACATCAGTCTCTTGCACCAGTGACTCGTTCTGCATGGCGGTAGACGCCACCGGCGCTGCATTTAACTATAACGGTGTCAATTGGTCTTCGGCAGACCGGATTGATATCGCCCCGTCTTTTATTAAATCAGTCTCTTGCACCAGCAGCTCGTTCTGCATGGCGGTTGATGAAGACGGCAATGCTCTCAGCTACAACGGGACTACTTGGTCCTCACCGACAAGTATCGATAACGGTAGCGGTCTTACTTCAGTATCCTGCACCAGCAGCTCGTTCTGCATGGCGGTCGATCATGTTGGCGACTCGACTTCTTACAATAACGGGTCCTGGTCAACACCTGCAACTGTCGGTAACGGCGGTGACAGCTTGAGCTCTGTTTCGTGTACTAGCAGTTCGTTCTGCGTGGCGGTAGATAGTGGCGGTAACGCCGCGATTTATAACGGTACTTCTTGGGCGGTAACGGCCGTAGAAATGACCAACCTCGGCGCAGTCTCATGTACCGATACTTCCTTCTGTATGGCGGTTGATGAAGATGGCAATGCTCTCAGCTACAACGGGACTACTTGGTCTTCGCCAACAAGTATCGATAACGGTAGCGGTCTTACTTCAGTATCCTGCGCCAGCAGTTCTTTCTGTATGGCGGTTGACCAAAACGGCAATAGCTTCAGCTATAACGGTACCTGGTCATCACTGGCGGATATTGATGGCAGCCGCAGCATCAACTCGGTTTCTTGTACCAGCAGTTCTTTCTGCGGGGCGGCAGCTAGTGGCGGCAGCAGTATCATCTATGACGGCAGCTGGATGTCGCCGATAAGCATTGACGGAAGTAACGACTTATCTTCATTGTCTTGTAGCGACAGCTCCTTCTGCGGGGCGGTCGACAATGACGGTAATGCGATTATCTATGCCGTGGTCCCGACACCAACCGGCGACGGAAACTCTGCTTCCAACCAGGAATCTGGCACTTTAACCGCTCTTAAAGCGCCAGATACCGGCCTCAGTCTAACTAGTGCACACTTTACTATCCCGTTCTTCGGCAGTTTGGCAATGGCTGGTGGCGCATATATCCTCTATCGTAAGGTTAAAAGGTCGCCCTAAGCCAGTTTATCGTCTTCTTGGTTTGGGCCGTGCTGCGGACAAAAATACAATTGTTCCCGGCTGTCTTCAGCGAGAAACCCAAACCGTAACTTGCAAGACTGCATTATTGTTATAAAATAAGTAGAACAATTATGAGTGCGCGTTACCATCCAGAAGACTTTAATATTCCGTTGTCAATTAGAGATCAAAAGCGTCTCGGCGCTAATGTTGGCCGGATCTTACTCCACGCTACCACAAAACAAGCGGAGGTCGACGACTTGGACATCGCAAACTCCCCATTAAACCCTAACTGGTCTTTTGATAGTCACAATAGAACCAGGCCCAATGTTGGAGCGTACATAAAAAAAGAAAGAGCTAGACAAGAAATTAAATTAGCATGGCGCAAATATGATGCCGAATTGCTGCTGGGGCTCGGCATGATCTTAAGTGTAAGCGAGTTGATTGGCGGTGTCTCGACTACCGGAGAACCTAGCGGGTTAGATTTACGGGCAGCGACCTTGACGCTGGCTACTGCTGACGGCGAAGAATCTGTTGATCGATTCGTAACTTATGCCGAGACTTTACCGATTCCGGGAGAATTTGAACAGAGCTACCTCGGCCATAGGCTGACGGTTGAGTTTGATGTTCTTTCTATCCCTCGTCAAAATCGAAGGTATTTGGCTTAAACGAACCGAACCCTAGAACATATGCGAGAAATATCACTGAACTATCTCACTAAGTGTACTTTAATACAACTTCCGGCCAGTGAGATTAATGCCTTGGGTTCGCTGGCGGTTTAGCGTCAAGCTAATTGTGCTCAAGAAATCCTGAAATCGCCTACACCTATAACTATTTAAATGAATGGTTCTATTTGTTGTGCGCGCGTTGATAACTGGACCATTGGGGAGGAATTTGCGGTGATTAATGACGAATAATGAAAAGGAGGTAACGCGGGAGCCCGAACCATCGGAGAGGTTTAGCGTATTCATAAAGGACCATACGCCTGAGCAATTTGAAAGCGGTTCCCGCGTCGGGATGTATAGATTTGATGATGACGGCTATCAATTCGTCCTGCCCCATCTTGTAGTATTTGAGATGTTTGAACGCTCTGACGAGGATTTACTTGCAGGCTATGAAGATCCCGGCGACAGCAATCCCGCGCAGGCCCCAACTTTCGATACAGTTTACGGGATATCTGTATGCATTAATGAATTTGATATCAAATTGACAATCGGGCTTGAATATTCGGAAACTATGGGCTGGGAGAATCCTTTAACGGGAATGCCGATTAACTCGGCCAGAGCCGAGAGAACCGCCACCCGGTTTTTGAATATTCTTGAAAGAATGCAGTTTGCCGGTAGATTAATCCAGGTCTTTGATGACGGCTAGCCGCGCGGCTAGCGAAAGCTTCCCGCTCAATAAAATTTTCACCGCACTGCTGGGGGCATAATCGTAGACGAGGACCCGTTTAGATAAATCCCGGGACGAATCCCTGACCCCATAAATTCAATTTTTGCTTTTCTACTCCTGTTTCAGGGCGTCAATCGGATTAATGCGGGCAGCTCTTCTGGAGGGATAGAGGGCTACCAGCCAGCCGACGACAATAGTAAGGGCTATGGTAGCAATAACTAACAGCGGGCTGACTGAAAAAGCATGTATTGTGCCCGACACGCCTCGGCTGCCGGCCAAATGCGTTAAGGTTATGTTAATAATTCCCCCGATTAGCGAGGCGACAACTAAGCCGCCGATTCCGCCCACAATCGATAAGACTAGAGCTTCAAAAATTAGCAGGCGCTGTACATCGGCTTTCCTGGCGCCCAACGTTATCATCAGGCCAATCTCGCTGGTTCTTTCCAGAAGTGAAATCGTTAAGGTGTTAAACATGCCTAGTACGGCAATAACCATGCCGATACCGCCAAACCCGATAACGACATAAGTAAAAATAGCGAAAATTTTGTTAATTTGATCAAGCGTGTCCAGGGGCGAAGAAGTGGTTAGGCCCAGCCCTTCAATTTGATGGCGCAGCGTCGGGACGTTGCCGCGATTGTCGGCTTCAACTTTCAATTGTCCGTACTGAGCGGCTTCGGCGGCGCTATATGGGGCTGAGTTCATGTAAATCTCAGCGCCCGAGCCGGTATTGACTACGCCGACAATGTTTAGTTTAGAGATAATCGTTGTATGGCCACCATTGGCTTTGGTGACATTTGTCGAAACCGTCAGGCTCCTATGCAGCGAGGATTTTGAATTGGATACGCCGATCAGGCTTAGCAGTGCGGTGTTGACGATGGCGTCATTAGCGGCGGTCAATTTATGGGCGCCGGCGACAAACTTTAAGGCGCTAAGGGTGATGTACTCGTTATTTGTGCCGTAGACGACAGTGTCCGTCTGAGAGTTGAGATAGTTTATTTCACCGGCCAATATATAGGCCGGAGCGACGATTTTAACATGCCCGAATTGGGAAACTTTGTTAACGTTGGAATCGTCCAGCAAGATGGCATTGGAGTTGGGCGTGGTGACGTCGATCGTATTAACGGATTTTGAACCAAGTACTTGCTGGTTGACTACCCCGTGCAACCCCAGGGCTAAGGAAACTAAAAATACAACTGCTCCTACTCCGATAACAATGCCTGTCATCGTTAAAAAAGTTCTGAGTTTTTTGGAAAGCAAATTTTTTACGGCTATGGAGATTAAGATATAGGGATTGATAACAGAGCGTAACTTAGAACTGTCGTGGCGTTTGGGAAATATCATTTTTCCTTCTCCATTGCAGTTAACTCGGATATTTGAGTTGTCAGGGACTTCAATATTTCTTCCGGCATTTTTTGCCCGCGCTTGGTCTCGGTTATCCGTCCATCCATTATGTAAAGCTGTGTATCACTTAGCGGCAAGTACTCGATGTTGTGCGTAACCAGAATAATCGTCTGTTTTAGTTCGCGCTGGCATTTGAGCAGGAGATCCATGATCATTTGGCCGTTTTTGGAATCAAGGTTTCCGGTTGGCTCGTCAGCCAGGATTAGTGTCGGATTGGCCACTAGCGCCCGGGCCATTGAGACCTTTTGCTGCTGGCCGCCGGAGAGAACTGTCGGTTGAGTCCGGGAAAATTCAGCCATGCCGACTTCTTCCAGGCTATGCTGGGCTTGCTTCAGGGCATGAGCTTTGTTGTCACCGGTCAAATACAGCGGCAGTGCAACATTCTCCAGTACATCCAGGCTTTTAATCCAATAGTCTGTTTGGTGAACAATACCAATTGTCTGGGCCCGGAAATGAGCCCGCTGATCGGCATTTAACCTGTAAATGTCCTGGTTGGCAATCTCGACCGTACCGCTAGTTGGCGGCTCGAGTGCCGACAAGACGTTGAGCAGCGTGGTCTTGCCGCTGCCGGACGGGCCGAAAATGATGGCAAAGCTATTTTCGTGAACCGTAAAACTGTTATCGAAAAGAACATCGACGGGACCGCTCTTGGTAGCAAAAGTTTTATTAAGTTTATTAACGCTGATAAGTATGTTCCGGTTGCGCTCCGGGGGGTTGTCGCTCATAGGCCAAATATCTCCTGTAATGAATTAAAAACTATACTCAAGGCATTATCTGAGGCCTGGCCGATAATCGTCGTGTAGCCGCCGGAGCTGCCGCGAATGCCGTGGGCATCATAAGATATGACCTCGATGTGGTAAATTTCAGATGTACTGAGTCCCGTAACAACGACGACGTGGTTATTGACAATGGCGGTATTTTCAGCCGTCTTAGTTGTGTAGTCGCCACTAATACCTTGGCCGTAGCCGACTTGCGAGCTGCCGGCCTTGTCGGTTTTCCAGGAGACAATCAGCTGGCCGGAAGCACTGGCGCCGTTACCGACTATGCTTGGTTGGATAGTCACACCGCTGATTATAGGCGGTCTGGTATCGGTGCCCGATTCGAACACCTGCAGATCGGATGTCGCGATATTGCCCAAATTGTCGACCGAGTTAGCTGTCAGCGAGTACTGGGTATCATAGTTTAAGTTACTGACCGTCATAGAATGGGACGTGACCATGGTTGTATCAATGGCTTCTTGTTGGGGCCCGCCAACCAGTCCATAACTTATCTGAGATGATGCCGGAACGTTTGTCGTCCAAGTTACCTGCTCGGTACCGGTCAGGGCGCCATTAACCGGTGAAAACCTGACGTTGGTTATGACCGGCGTCGGCGGCGTCGTCAAGGTATATGTTGCCGGGCTGGCATAGATATTGCCGCTGGTATCGTAGGGGTTAAGTTTAAAAGTGTAGGTTGTGCCGGAAGTTAATCCATTAAGCGGGATGCTGTAAGTAGAAGTATTGGTGGAAGTGTTTTGGGTCTGGGTGGCGCCCAGTCCTGAGCCGCCGCCATATTCCAGCTCTACCGAAGTGGCATAATCCGAAGTGAACTCAATCGTAGCTGACGTCAGGTTTATGCCAGTAACCGTAACATTGCTGATAGTCGGTGCCGGCAAGGTAGTAAATGTTTCTTCGCTGGACGTCCCGACATTGCCGTCAACATCTCCCCACTGAGCCCGGAAGTAATAAGTAGTGCCGGCGTTCAAGTTACTCAGCGTAATGCTATGGGCGATAACTTGATCGGAATTAGCCGCTTCAGTGGTCGAGTAGACGCCGGAAGCTAAGCCATATTCAACCCGACTGTCGCTGCCGCGGTCGGTAAACCAGTTAATAGTTGCTGATCTGGTCTCGACCGATACCGTTGGACCGCTCAGCAGATTAGCCGGGCTGATAAATTTCCCGGTCGGCAGGTCGCTGACTATACTGGTGAAGCCGCCGCAATTATTAGCCGAGTCGCAGGCTTCAATCTTATAGTAATAGGTTTGCTGCTGTAAGCCGGAGTCGACATAACTGGTTCCGGCCGTATCGGCGACATTTGAAAAATTGGTATCGTCGATTGAACGAAATACCTTATAAGAGGCAATGCCGGCGCCAACGCTGCTCGGCTCGTCCCAAGATAAAGCTAACTCCCACGTTTGAGTGGATTTAATGCTGATATCGGCAACGTTAAGGTTTAACGGTATGCCCGGAGCGGGAGTATTAGCCGTAAAGGTAACGGAGGCGGCCGTGGCATAGTTGATGTTCCCTGCCTCATCCTGAGCCACTAGGTATAAGGTGTTGTCCCCGGGTTCAGTGGCATAGGCGCCGGCGCTGAGACTGGTTTGGCCGAGTGCGGTAAAAGTACAGTTACTGCTGGTCGGTAAGATGTTGACGGTATAACAATATTTAATATTTGATAGAGACCCGGTATAACTGGCCGGCGCCAGCCAGGAAAAAGCAAACGAATTATTCGTATTGCTGGTCGGAGTCGCAGTTAGGTTTTGCGGCGAAGAAGGAGCGGTAGAGTTAATTTTAATAACAGTTGTCACATAAGCCGCTGAAACGTTGCCGGCAGTGTCCCAAGTCCGGAAATATACTATATTGTTGCCCTGGACAAGGTTGCCAAAGTCCGGGTTGCTGATAGTGGTATAGCTTCCGTTATTGGGCAGCAGGTCGGTCATATCCTGGTCGCCATTATGATTTGCGCCGTACCAAGTGCCATTGTTGCCAATTCGGTACTGCAAGCCACTAACACCGGAATTGCTGTCGTTAGCGGCGTCAATACCACTAGTCGGCCAGGTTAAATCGACCTGATCATTTGACACAAATTCCGAGGGAGCGGTAATAAATGCCGGATTGTTTGGTGGTGTATTGTCGAACCTGAATTGAAATTGAGCCGGCGTGCCGGTGTAGACATTATCGGCGTTATCGATAGCTTTGATATTCAGGTAATAGGGCGAATTTGATGAGGTTAATGGGGTACCGATGTAGCCGGCCAGCGCGGTGTTGACGCTGTCGGCAGCAACGGCGAACTGGCAGGCGCCGCCAGTATTGATCGGACTTGTTCCCAAGTCACCTTTGGTGGTGACGGGGTCAGCAGTCGGGTCCTGCCCTAGATAGAGACAGTAGCCCTGAATGCCGGAGCCGCCGACATCATCTTGTCCAGCCGTCCAGCTAAAGTAAGGATCGGTATTAGCCCAGCTGTTACTGACGACTATTGCTCCGCCGTAGCCATTTTGCATTGAGATGCTAGAGGCGTTTACCGGTGGCGGGGTGATGTCTGACGGCGTAAATTGAACCGACAGACTGGTTAGATCGGGAGAATTAGCTGGGTTGATTGTGGACAGTGTTACCTGGTACTGGACATATTGACGCTTACTCGGCGCACAGGTGCTGGTAATCGCACCTCCCTGGGCGATCGGGCTACAACTGCTAAAAGCTGGTGCATCAGATAGATTCGCTTGGTTGCCGGCCCTCACTAAAACACTAACCGCTGTGCCGCTTGGCATAGTTGCGCTGTAGGACATGTCGCCCCAGTTGTTTTCAATAAGGGTGTTATATATAGCACTTGTCAAGATGCCGGAGGTGGCGTATTGGGGCTGGGCGGCTCCATAGCTGGCCAATTGACTATTCTGATTAGCGTAATCGGCTGCAATCCAGGCTGGCGGTAAGGCAGTGTTGGAGTATCGGTATTCATCGATCGCGCCGTTAAAGTAGGCACCGGAACCACATTGGGTGCTGTCGGCGCCACCGAGTTGAATGTAAAGACTTGACGGCGGGCTAAGAGCGCCAGTTTCGCTACCGCCCTGAGCGCCGTTGAGGTAGCCGGTCATAGCATTGTTGGAGCTGTTATAAGTTATTGCTACGTTGTCCCAAGAGCCGGTTGATACATTCCCTATCTGAAGGCAAGGCTGACTCCAGGCTCTTATATAAACTTTGCCGTTGACGAGTTCGATAGCCGAATCATGGTAGCTGGTATTTATAGATCCCTGTCCCAACCAAGCCAGGACTACTCCACTGCTGTTGGTGGCGTTAAACCAAACGCTCGTTGTCCAGCTGCTCGGCTGCGAGCCATAGCTGCCGCTGAGGGCGTAGTCGGTAGTGCCGTTAAATGATTGGGCGCCGCCTATTTTCCCGGTTGAAATGGGGGCCGGGTCAGAAGCTCCTTCTTTGGTGTAATTTTGAATGTTGGTAGTCGAATCCGTAAGAGTTGTGCCGCTAGTCTCGCCCATATGCAATACGTTTAAGTAATTACTGTTCCAGACTGCTGTTTTATTTTGGCCATCAGTGGCGATCGGATTGCCGTAGTACATGTATAGTCCCTCGGTCGTGGTATTGGCATCAATAGTCGGCATGTCGACCCAGATGCTGGCGGTTTGACTGCTGCTATTCCAATAATCAATTTCGTAGTTAAGCGGGCTAGTACCGTCAAGTTTGGTAAAGCGGATGTCTTGACCGGCTGACTGTGCCGCCGCAAAGTTAAAATTGGCGGAAGTCAGTTTGATTAATACCGGGAAATTGGTCAGTGTAGTTGGAGTGATTCCGATAGTTGCGGCAGTGTTACTAAAGGTCACCTGGCTGCGGTATTGCCAGGACGGGTTAAACCAGTTGGATTGCTGAGCCAGAGTAAGGTTGCCACTAGTCGAAGAGTTTAGGTTGGCGGCGGCACTATACTGGTTGGTTGTCGAAGAACCAACTCCCCCATTCCAGTTCGATTGGGTCCAGGTCGTATAAGCTGCCCGGCTGACATTACTGGAAATTAATATAAAAACGATAATTAATATCAAATTAGCGGCAATTATCGTATAGCGGTTTAGGCGTTTCCTGATCAGTCGAAATTTATCAAATACTTGTTGAAGGAGTTTGTGCGGTTGCCGGTTAATCGCTAAGGCTTGGAAATATTTTTGGACAAAATGAAACACCAGCCAAAAACTGACACCCGGCGTTTTATTTTTATTGTGCTCGTGTTTATTGGGCATTGACCTATCTCGGCTAATGTCGGTGATTCACATAAATAATATGTACATATGAAAACACACTCACCCCTTAATGGAGAGTAATTTTAGTATAGGTCTTATGCTTAAGGTCGTCAATATGGGGTGAGACAGTTCGAATACTGATTAAGACTCATCGTTCGTAAAATCAACCACATTGATATGCTATTCAGCAAAATGAGCGTGGTCATTATATGTCCATAGCCGCCAACATAATTCCTCTTCAAACGCATCGCGATATTCCATGACGGTTATACCGGTATTTTCCATTGCGGCAAGTGTCTGAAAACGACGGTGGCTATCGCCCGTAAGTGTGTCGCCCAGTAGTACCCTAGCAATAATTGTGCGCAAGAAATATCCGTGAGTAACTACCACGATCGAATGCTCGGCCCGATTATTTAAGTATTCCAGCGCCCGGTCGGCCCGGGCGACGATAGCGTCATAATTTTCGCCATCAGATACCCTATCGCCGGAGTTAAATAGGCTATTTCCCCATTCTCTCCACAGTGCGCTTGCTTTAGCATCTGTCCAAGGCTTGCCCTCGAGACCCGTTGGTTTGATACGCTCAACGAAAAGGTCGGACACGTCAGCCTTAATCCCAATTACCCCCGAAATCACTTCTGCAGTTTCATGGGCCCGGCGCAACGGACTCGTAACAAGAGCTTCGATAGGCAGGTGCGATATTCGATCAGCGATTCGCTTGGCCTGCTGCTGGCCTTTTGGGCTCAGCGGGCAGTCGGCAGATTGGAACACTGGGGCAACATTATCAACACTCTGCCCATGACGGACAAAGTAGACGACTTTTTTAGTATTTGATTCTGACTGCACGTTCCAAGTATATCAGAGCAAAATAATGCCGGGGTTTTTAATTAAATGAGTAGAGAAAACTGAATGAGCTGACGAATTTGTTAAAGTCGGATTTGCTGGCGCCGATGTCCATGATCGCGTAAATGTTACTGGCCTTAGGGAATAAAATGATGAAGGCCCGATTCTCGTCGTTTGGGTTTAAGGGAACGAGAGTAGCTTGGACCGCTGTCAGGTTATCGAAATTTGTCGTTTGGCTGCCAGAGACCGATGAATTATAGCTTTGGCCGATGCTGGCCAGTAATGACTGCAAGTCAGATATTGTCTGCTTTTTGGATAAGATGCCTGAATCAAACTGATAATAATTATAAACCGCCACATCCTGTTCCTGCTTCAGCGCGGGTAGCGGCAGGTCGTAGACCCGACCGCTAAAAGTAATGCCATTAAGTGTGCCCGACGGGACATTGATCATTTTTGGAACACCCGAAAAATCGATGGTGAAATTATCCTGGGATGTCACGTTTTCGTACAAGTTGGTCTGCCCCGATTGGCCGCCGCTACTGCTGTGGCGCAAATGAGGCAGCGCAAAGACCAGAATAAATAAAAGGACAACAACAAACACTGGCAGAACGAAATATATGAAAAATTCCAGCCGTCGGATTGGCGCGAACGAGGCTGTGCTATGATTTTTGCCGGCTATTTTAGGAGGCTGTTTATTCTTGGGTATAGTAACTTTCTTGTCCATTTTATGTTAATTGTATCCGCAAAGCACTAGTTTGTTCAATATTCAGCGAACTCAAACAATGATATTGTCTACTACTTCACTGCTACAGCAGGAGTTTCAGATTTCGATTGGCTCTTTTGCCTGATGATAATCAACGCCACTAAGGCGGCAAAGATGTTGAAGCAGCCTGCCAAAAAATAGCCGCGCCGGTAACCGTGGACCAGGCCGGTAGCTTGAGTTACCGAGTTGACCGCTTTGGCAGATTTGATATAAGTTGCAGCTACTGTTGCCGTCACGCCCGTCAGAACGGCCAGGCCTAGCGAACCGCCGATCTGTGACGTGGTATTGATGATACCCGATGCCAGGCCGGACTGATCGCCTCTCACGCCCGACGTTGCGGCACTAAGAAGACTGACAAAGGTTGCTCCTAGGCCTAGACCTAATATGAACATTCCCGGCACAACGTGTGTCCAGTAACTGCTATGAATCGGAATATAGGACAGCATAAATAAACCGGCAGCGGAAATTAACGGTGTTACCGCCAAGATTTTTTTATAACCGAATTTACTTATTAGTCGTGGCGCCTGAGAGGCAGTCAGCATAATCGAAAACGGCACTATCAAAAAAGCCAGGCCGGTTCTGATCGGCGTATAATGCAGAATATTTTGGAAGTAGAGCGAAGAAAAATAGAATATTGAAAACAGTCCAGCTGCTATCGGTAGCTGGATTAAGTTAGCCCCAAACAGGTTCCGGATTTTAAATATCGCTAAAGGTACTAAGGGATATTTAACTCGGCGCTCGTTGAAAATGAATGCTACCATCAGGGCGATACTGGCACTAAAAAACGCCAAGCTCGAACCGGCTGTCCAACCGACGGTTGGTGCTTTGACCAGCCCGTAGACGAGCAGCATCGGGCCGATCGTGGCGCAGAGGGCGCCAAGCAAGTCTAGATTATTGTGCTCAGCTTCAGACTCGTGTTTGGGGACCAAGCGATAAGCCGAAATAAGAACAAAAATACCAATAGGCACATTAATAAAGAAATTCCATCGCCAGCCCAAGTACTGGGTTAATATTCCGCCCAACAACAAACCTACGGCAGCACCTCCGGCGGCGACAGCACCCCAGACCGATAAAGCAATATTTCTCTCGTGCCCTTCTTTATAGGTAACCAGAACGATCGATAAAGCGGCAGGAGACATAAAAGCTCCGGCCAGACCCTGCATTCCTCTAAGCGCTATCAGCATGCCGCCGTTACGAGAAAGACCATCGGCCAGCGAAACAATCGCAAACAATGTCACTCCCCCGAGGAAGACTTTGCGCCGGCCGTAAAGGTCGGCCGCCCGCCCGCCGAGCAGCAAAAAGCCGCCGAAAGCCAATGTGTAGGCAGTCACTATCCACTGCAAAGTGCTCGGTATCAAATGAAATGCCCGTTCGATTGATGGAATAGCGACGTTTACTATTGAACTATCAAGAATTACCATAAACTGCGCAAGTGCGAGGATAATTAAAATTATCCAATGGCTTGTGTGTTTACCGTTCATATACCCCCGTTCGTTTATTGTTAATACTATACTAAGTATAGTAATTATACGTAAATATATAATAAAGTAAACACTATGTGCGTAGAATCACTTTAAGAATATTTAAATCAGTTTTTTGTCTTGGAAATTATTATTTGCCGAAACGTTGATTTGAGTAGTCTTAAAGGTCTATCGTCAAGCGGTCGTAGCCGATAATAAAATTGTCGGTTTGATACTTTTTCACCAACTGTGCGTGAGGAGACATATGACGGCTCATGTGTATCGTATAGACACGTTTGGCTCCAACCTTTTTCTGAATTGTTTTTACTTCTGGTAATGTCATGTGATACCACTCTTTTGACAAATCGGGCGTCGCAATACCACAATCTTCGTATACGCCATTGACTTGCTCCAAGTTTTCCGAGAATGTATCAATAAACATTAAGTCAACACCTCGCAGAAGCTGTAGAGTGCGATCACTCAGTCGAGCGTTAGTATCAGTAACGATAGCAATTGTCTTGTTCTGCCATTTGATGACGAAGCCGCTCGCTGGAAAGCCATGGTTTAATTCAATTGGAGTCACCTGCACGGCATCTGTTAATTGAAATGGTATGAAATTAGTAAAGCTATTGAACTCTAATACCCCATCTCTTTGCAGGTACTCCCAGTATTCGATGAGCTTGCGGTTAAGAGTATCATCGCCATACCACATTCTGGTAGGACGTGCTCGCCTAAAGAAAAACTCTCCTAGGCCATTAACGTGGTCGGAGTGATGATGGGTGATCAGGATATGATCAACATCTTTGAGTGCCAAATTATTATCTAAACATTGCCACTTGAGATCAGGATTGGAATCAATGAGAATAGTCGTACCACCAAGCCGCAGTAATATGCCAAAACGATATCTTCTAGACTTCGGGTTCTTATCTGTACAGGCTGCCTGTGTAATGCCAGCAACTGGCGTACCGTGAGTGTCGCCCGAGCCAAGGATGGTAATTTGGTTTGATGTAGTCATGACCAATCTTTCGCGAGTTTAATAATGGCCCTCTGAATAGTGGATTGCGCAAGAACCTGTTTCATAAGTTTCATATTAGCAGAACGTTTTGCGAATGGCTGATGAAGTGCGGTATTGTTAATTAAGCGCAAAAGTTCGTATCCCATCTTATATTCCTCCGTCTCCAACGTGAGCTTCTGCAAATATCGCGCTAGCTTTCATAATTTACGCTTCCCTAACATAGAATTTTATAGGAATTATAAGGTGGCAGCCGGTAATTGGCTAAGAAGCTATTTAAAACAAGCTACAGCGCAAAATATGCTCGGGAATGGCTTAAGATTAATATGACGCCTAGAGCTTTTGATATCATTAAAGAATGACGGAAAAAAGATTATCACTTCAAAAAATCGTTGAGTTACAGAAATTCTTGATTGCCTTTCAGGAAATTGAGCGCGTCATTCATGTCAAAACTAGCACTGGCCACGTCAAAGAAAATGACATAGAGCACAGCTATACACTTGCAATGGTCGGTTGGTACCTAAGCGACAGCATTCCGCGCCTCAACCGAGATCTAGTTATTCGTTACGCCCTGGTTCATGACGTTGTCGAAATATATGCCGGGGACACTTACGTCTTTGCTGACAAAAAGTCACTCGAACGCAAAGGCCAACGCGAGCACCAGGCTCTGAAGAGGATAAAGAAAGAGTGGGCTGACTTCCCAGCTATGCTCGGTTCAATTACAGATTATGAAAAACGATCAGATGAAGAATCGAAATTCATCTATGCCTTAGATAAAATTATGCCGATAGTACTGAATGTGATTTCGGAAGGTTATACGTGGCGTAAAGAAAAAGTAACAGTTCAGCAGTTGCACGAGATTAAAAAAGATAAAGTGGGGGTGTCTCCGGAAATTGGCCAGCTATATTTTGACGAGATATTCTCAATATTGTCAGACAACCCTAGTTGGTTCTCTTCAAAAACCCAGTGAAGTCTACTTGCGATTCCTAGATGCAACGGCAAACTCTAAGAAATATTTCTCGAGGCTTGACGCGTTTTTTTCATTAAATTCTTTGTCGTACAGGTTAGACAGGAACTGGTCTTTTGCCCTTAGCACTTCCCTGGCTTTGATGGATTTCTTTTGGATAAGGCTGTCTACTGTAGCATCAAATAAATCTAGTGCTCTAAGCGTGGCCATATTTTCCTTTTCTCGATTGCCTGTGCGTCTAGCATTAAATGACCTACCTACCTCACTATAAATATTGCCCATCTGTTCAAAAATGTTCATTTGTGACCAACGATTCCTATCGACAGTATAACTATTCATCTGCAACTATCCCTTGAACTAGATTAATAATTTCTTTACGAGTTGCTTCATCTTCGACGCTTCTTGACTTGTTATTTTGCCGAGGGCGAATATTGATCATCGAATCGAATTCGACAAATTGATCTGTGCCAAACTTGTTTGGATACAGATTAATTCCCCATAGATCTTCTTGCTTCGAACCACTTTCTAATAGGAATTGTTCTTCATCGACGTGCATTTCAGCATCAACGATGAGCAATTTCTTCTTTAGGTCTACTACTGCTTTGACCATGTCGCCATACATACTGGCCGACATAGCGGATAATTCTTGGGCTGTAATTTTAGACACTTGCTTCACCTCTATATAATAGCGTCTTTTAGGTGTTGTGTATAACTTGGCTCAGCGTAACGGTCTGGATTATAGTCTAATGAATAGACTTTTGGGATAGTGTCTAAATAGCTACGACCTGTGTTTTACTGAGTTACCGCGCTCCTTAACCCGGTCTTCATAGACGACCGCAGTGCCTAACGCGGCATCAATAGCCTTTAGGATGTCAGGGCTCAACGTGATCTCAGCGGCTGCAACATTCTGTATGACCTGTTCGGGACGAGATGCTCCTATGATGGCTGATGATACTTCTCCGCGCCGTAAAACCCATGCTAATGCTAGCTGTGACATACTACAACCGACTTCATCGGCAATTGGCTGTAGCTTTTGTACCGCTATGAGCACCTCATCTTTCATGAGTTGATCCATAAAACCGTTCATCTCACTATTTGCTGCACGGGAATTTGCTGGTGGCTGCTGGCCTGGTTTATATTTTCCGGTTAGAACTCCTTGCGCAAGCGGTGACCAGACGATCTGGCTAATACCGTTTTCTTCACATAGTTTAAAGATTTCTTGCTCTGGCCCGCGCCATAGCATGCTGTACTGGGGTTGTGATGATACAAATTTAGTTGTGTCCGCTACCGCTAGGCCGGCCCGGATCTGATCCGGCGTCCACTCGCTAAAACCGATATAACGAGCCTTACCCGCCCTTACCACTTCGGTGAGCGTTTCCATAGTTTCCTCAATAGGTGTATCAGGATCAAATCTGTGACACTGGTAAAGATCAACGTAATCTGTCTTTAGCCGTTTGAGTGAGGCATCGATTTGTTTATGAATTTGTTTAGCTGATAAGCCATTATCAGTATCGCTCATAGGGAAGAAGACTTTGGTCGCAAGAATATACGAATGTCGTGGATAGGCTGAAAGAATCTCACCCCACGCTTCTTCCGACGCTCCTCGCCCGTATACATTAGCAGTGTCAAAGAAATTTATCCCCGCTTCGTAGGCCGTTTTCGTACAAGTCTTCGCCTGCTCGCGACCGACTCCTCCGGAGTACGTTAGCCATGAGCCTAATGCTATCTCACTTACCTCTAAATCACTGTCACCTAATTTGCGTTTTTTCATATACTACGACCTCCAAGCCTTAAGTGTTAATTTTATCACCGTTTGATCGTTAGGTGCCACGACTTTGGTCACGTCAAGATTCGATTTACCAGTTGCTCGGCAAAATAATATATCCAATACCGAAAATGCTTACCAGATTTTACTTCAACTTTATGCTCTTGGCTCGAACTTCAGTCGGATTTTCGAATCATAAATCGTTAAATAATCACAAATTATCTTAAGTTTTCCGCATATGACCCGAGGCCTCAGCGGCAGATAATAAGGATAGTATTCGTTCGGGTTCCCGTTCGGCTTCTTCTGCATCTAACTTCTCGGATTCTTCATTCATAAAACCTAGCTCGGGGTGATCATAGTACAGAAGTTCGTAAACTGCTTTTTGGGTTTTACTTTGAGTCAATCGGATTGAGTAGCAAAATTCTCCAGGATATTCTTCCTGTTCTTCTACCTCAAACGCTACCGTATCAAACTGGACAAATTGGTTACCACCAGTGAAAGAATAGTGGCCTTCTCGTAAGCTAATTGTTTCATCGTCAGTTTCAGAAATTCGTGATGAGTGCACATTTACAAAAGTAATGAAATGTTTCTCGGTTGAGTCTTCACCTTCAATCAAACGGAGTTCTGGAGTTGTCATAAAACATACAATACCACAATGGAAGGAATATGTAAATGCTTGTGCACTTACTCACTACATCGTGGACACTTCCGCTCGCGGAATAGTTAATCCGAGTGTAGCACAGAATTCATCCGGTGTTTGGTACTTGAGGGCCTGATGCGGCCGAAAGAAGTGGTAGTCATTGAGCCAGCGGTTAAT
>DATKGL010000026.1:0-43832 GCA_035510795.1 Patescibacteria group bacterium | reverse complement strand
TCTGTTTGTTTGTATACTTCTCTTGGAGCAATGTTTCAATATTGCCCCGTTGCGCAGCCGTTAGGTGCTTCATACTAATCCTCCTAAGATTAATTATGATGTTATTCTAACGGTTGCGTTTGATGTTGGAACTCAGAAGGTGATAATTTTAAAATGCCGGATGTTACAATTAACAATGTATGTTAGCACAAGAGTTTTTCAAGTGGTGGTATGGGCGGGGTTGGCTAAATTTCTTCAATGTTATAAAAAAAAGAATATTCGAAACTTTTCAGGCTTTTTCAACACTGGTACTTTTGAAAACGCTGTTTGCGCCTTGGCGGAGAATGATATCTTATCCTGGCTCAGGTATAGGAAGCCATTTTCAGGCATTTGTAGATAATTTTATTAGCCGGATCGTGGGCTTTAGCGTCAGGCTGTTTACTCTCCTGACAGTTATTATTACCGTGACCCTATTAGCAATTGTCGGCAGCGTTGCGCTACTGCTTTGGCCGTTACTACCAGTTGTCTGTGTGGCGTTGATTATAAAGGGCCTGGTTTAAGCATGATGAATAATTTTATTGACCTGAATTCGGTTCGAGCCAAAAAAGCCAGGTTAGGAAAATTAATTGGCCCTGTCAACTACCGAATCATAACGGTTTTATGTTTGATCTTCATTGCTGCTGGAGTGGTGGCGCTTTTCAAACATGATAACCGTTTATCGTGCCTTCTATTCGGACTCAGTCTGTTGCTTTTCTTTATTGCCATCTGGTATCGGCAAGAACTATCAGATTTACCAATTTCTGGTGAAAGTTTTAATGACCGAATATCAGGTGCTATCCTAAGCCAGTTCAAGCAAAATCAACCTCTAACTCCTCGCTCTATTTGGCATACCATGGGTGAGAATTGGCAATTTGCGTTCTTCACAAACAGATTTTTATTGCCACCCGACCTGATTGAAGCTGAACTAAGCGAAAATGGAACTGACTTAGCTAAAGTATGGGAATCGGCCGACCAGCTGGCGATAAAAACTGGTAGTAAAATGATTGAACCGGGCCATTTGGCCGCATCGCTACTGCTAAATTCGTCTGGCGTACTGGCGATGCTGACTCGTTTTAAGCTTTCTCCGGCTGATATTGATTCTGGCGGTCAGTGGCTGTCAAGAATTGTTAAAATGATGGCTTCTGAAAAAAGTTACTACGGCGGCATCGGTAGGGATTGGGCTTATGGTTTTACGCCTCGGCTCAATCAATACGGGAACAACATCGGAAAATCAATTGAAAATAACGGGGCACATTTTGGCTGGTTAACTTCTTCGCCAGGCGTTGAGGCGATGAAAAATAGTTTTGATGAGGGCGCTACAGCTCTTGCCTTAGTCGGTGATCCTGGTATCGGTAAGACCAGCCATGTATATGCGTTGGGACAAATATTGATTGAAGGAACCGGCGGTGGCGGTCTTGAGCACAAACAGTTGATTCAATTAGATCCATCAGTCATTCTCTCAAACACTAATCATCAAGGTGACCTCGAACATATAGTTCGAGATCTGATGGATGAGGCTCAATCCGCTGGCCATATTATTTTGTTTTTCGATAATGCTGAACTTTTCTTTAAGAATGGGACAGGAAGTTTTGACGCTACCTCAATACTTTTACCGATTATTCAAGCCAAATCTTGTCAGATGATTTTTGCGATGACTCCGGCTGATTATCAAGCGCTAAAAGCCAATCAACCAGAATTTAGTGCACTACTGACGCCTATTATTTTAAAAGAACCAGACGAGCACAACGTTATACAAATTTTAGAGGATACCAGTATTAACCTTGAGTATCAGTTCAAGGTCCACATATCGTATCAAGCAGTTAAAGAAGCCTACAGGTTAAGTGGTCGCTACGATCAAGAAGTTGCTTATCCTGGCAAGGCCATTAATTTGCTCAAACAGTCACTGCCATATGCCGAACAAAAGATTGTTACTGAGGCCTCAGTTCAGCATGCGGTCGAGCAGACTCGTGGTGTCAAGGTCTCAACCGCATCGCCGACAGAAGCTGGCGAACTGTTGAATCTGGAAAATGAAATTCACCAACGCATGGTTAACCAGGTCCGCGCCGTTAATGTTGTTGCGGGCGCACTGAGACGTAATCGAGCAGGTGTTGCAAATCCCAACCGACCCATCGGAAGCTTTTTATTTCTAGGACCCACTGGTGTCGGAAAGACAGAATTGGCTAGGTCCTTAGCTGCGACCTATTTTCATTCTGAATCAAATATGATCCGCTTGGATATGAGCGAATATCAACAGATAAGTGATGAAAGCCGTCTGTTGGATGATGGTAGAACCGAATCGATTAGTTTGATCACGGCCGCTCGGCAGCATCCTTTTAGCGTGCTCCTATTAGATGAAATCGAAAAAGCCCACCCGAATATACTAAATCTATTGTTGCAGTTGCTGGATGAAGGTAAGTTGACGGACAATAGCGGTCATCCAGCGTCATTTAAGGATTGTATTATTATTGCTACCTCGAATGCCGGAGCACAGCTGATTCGGCAAGCCATGGATGAAGGAAAAAATTTAGAGCAATTTGAAGGAGCGTTTGTTGATCAATTAATTTACAGTAATCAATTTAAGCCAGAATTCATAAACCGTTTTGATGAAGTAGTCCTATTTCGTCCCTTAAATCAGGATGAGCTTGCCCAAGTCGTTAAGTTAATGATGAAAGAAGTGAATCAAACACTATCAACCCAAAAAATTTCTGTCGAACTGACCGTAGAAGCAGTCAAGGCTGTCGTCGCTAAAGGGTATGATGCCAGGTTGGGGGCGAGGCCGATGAGGCGCACTTTGCAAAGTGCAGTTGAGGACAACATTGCCAATAAAATCTTAAAAAATGAAATTAAACCAGGCGATCACGTCGTCATGGACGTGACTGACCTATCATTCTAAGCTGTTATAATTAGATAATATGATTTTGTTAGATAGAGTAACAAAAATCTACAACCGTAGATTAACTGCACTGGACCGAGTAACTCTCCATATCGAGCCTAAGGAATTTGTAATTGTCGTAGGACAAAGCGGGGCGGGTAAAACGACCCTTCTAAGATTATTGACTCGGGAAGAGAAACAAACCAGCGGTAAAATTATTGTCGGCGGTATCGATTACGACAAACTCAAGGAAAATGATATTCCACTGTTGCGACGAAAGATTGGAGTTGTTTTCCAGGATTTCAAATTACTGCCCAACAAAAATGTCTTTGAGAACGTTGCGTTTGCGCTGGAGATCGTTGGCGTCAGCAATCGGGAAATTCAGAACACCGTGCCCAAAGTTCTAGATATAGTCAACCTAAAAGGGAAAGAGAAAAGTTTGCCTCTGACATTATCGGGTGGCGAACGTCAGCGGGTGGCAATTGCCCGAGCCATCGTTCGGCAACCAAAAATTCTCATAGCCGACGAACCAACCGGTAATCTTGACCTTAAACACGCCTGGGATATCATTAAAGTTTTAGAAAAAATTAATCGCTTCGGGACAACTGTTCTGTTAACCACCCATAATCAAGAAATAGTTAATAAACTAAAAAGGCGGGTAGTAACGATCGAGAACGGGAAAATTACAAGCGACCGTAAAAATGCCGAGTACAAACTATGAAAAATAATAGCCTAACCCTCTGGCGTATAATCCGTACCGGCGCCATTAACTTCAGCCGAAATTTATCATTAGTCGCCGCTGCCATGGCAGTCATGGTTGTGACACTGACCATAATCTTGTTTTCTGTTATCGCCAGTGTAACTTTCGATAATACGATTCGTCAGATAAGCAACAAGATCGACATCTCAGTTTATTTGGGCGATTCTGTTACCACGCAGCAGGTTAATGGTCTAGTTGGCCGACTCCGTTTACTGCCGAACGTTAAATCAGTCTCTTATATCTCGCAAGATCAAGCTCTAGCTGAATATAAAGCTGAGAATGCCTCAAACAAGACTCTGTTAACTGCAATATCTGAGACCAATAATCCTCTACCGGCTAGTATCCAAATTCAGCCGATAGACATTAATAAGATTCAGGGTATAAAAAACTTCTTAGATAAGCCGCAGTACCTGGCTCTTCAAGATCCACAAGCCGGTACATCATATTCTGGCGACCGCAAAGCGGCAATAGATCAAATTGCCCATGCCACAAACATTATCCGCGAAGCCGGAATTATAGCTGTAGTTGTTTTTGCGATGATCTCGGTTCTAATCATATTTAATACTATCAGAATGGCAATATTTAACCGCCGGGATGAAATTGGTATTATGAGCCTATTGGGTGCTAGTCCGGCGTATATTCGGGGCCCCTTTGTAGTAGAGAGTATGATCTATGGCATAATTAGCGCACTTGTCTCTGTTTTGATCATTGACGTATTATTTGCTGGTTCAGCTTCAGCTCTTAAAGCCAGCAGCTTAGGACTACTTGACATCGGTTATGCCGACAGCTTCTTTAAGAGCCACTTCTGGTTGCTTTTGGTATTGGAGCTTATGGTTGGTATACTTATAGGTACCGCATCATCAGTTATTGCGACCAAGCGGTATTTGAAAATCAAACCCACGAAGTAAAATAATAATAGACACAACAACTAACAGATAATCATCTGGGGCTATTGAGTGGATAAGTTCCGGCAGTCTATATAAGTCTCCACTGAAGCTAATTTACAAGGGTTAATGGGGTATGGTATGCTTAAGTTGCTCATAATAAAAACAAAAATATGAGAAAAAAGAAAAATCATTATCGGCTAGGTATTTATTTTCAGCGCCTAAAGAGACCGCTCATAGGTGTTTTTGCTATTGTTTTGGTGACAGTTCTGGCGACAGCCACAATGGTTCGGGCTGACAACATCCAACAGCAAATCAACCAATTGAACGGTCAGAATAGCCAGGTTCAATCAACGATTAACGGCCTAGTTAGTCAAGATCAAACCTATCAAGAGTCCTTAGACTCACTACAAACACAGATAAACTCCATTGAGACATCAATATCCAACAGCCAAAACGAACAGGCGCAAATCAACCAGCAGATTCAGGCCGGCCAGGCTGAACTGGCCAATGACAAGATAATTTTAGCTGCTGATATTAAAGCAATGTATCTAGATGGGCAGATGACAACCATTGAGGAATTGGCTACAAGTAAGAATTTAAGTGATTTTGTCGATACTCAGACTTATCAAAATGCCGTTGAAAGCAAGATTGAAACCACCATTGATCAGATCAACGCTCTGGAAAAGCAACTAGCTACACAAGCCATACAGGTTAACCAGTTGTTGCAGAGTCAAGAAGCTCAGCAATCCCAGGTCGTTTCCGATCAGCAGCAGCAACAGCAATTATTATCTTACAATCAGGATCAACAGGCTCAGTATAATCAGCAGCTTCAAGCTAATAATTCGAAGATATCAGTACTTGAAGCAGAACAAGCAGCTGCTAACGCCGCAGAAGCAAAAAGCGTAGACGTAGCAAGTGGCAATGGTACGGGTGCCTGCGAAGACCCCGCAACGCCCCAGGGGACGGGTCCAGTAAGCGGAAATGGCATCATTGCCTCCAATTACCCGGATCCTTGGTGTAACGCCCCAGAAGACTCTCTCTATGACGCTAACAACATATTGAACAGAGAATGCACCTCATTTGCTTATTGGTATTTTGCCAATGTCGAGGGGAACTCAGGCTTAAGTGTCAATGGTAATGCTGGCTGGTGGTGGGAGACTAGCAACTACCCAGCAATAACATATTCCAGCGCTGTCAAAGTTGGTGCGATTGGCGTCGAGCCATCGGTAGCAACTTCCACCTCAGAAGTCCCGAGTTTACACGATAGTACGACCGGGCACGTCATGATAGTAATGGCTTTGCCGGGCGAGTCGTATAACGGAGTTAATGTGCCAAGCAACTACGTCATGGTAGCCAGTATGAACGAAGACGAAGCCGGACATTTTCTGTATGATCTTTGGCCTTCAGCCGATCTTTGGTACATAAACCCCAATTAAATATTCTTTGTCAGTTAAGCTACAATATAATCACGTTCAAATTAGTTTAATGGGAGGGTTGTGTGCTGAAAATTCAAAAAATATTTCAGAAAAATAATTCAATTGCTGGCTGGCTGGCAAAATTCGTAATCATTCTCGTAGTATTTGTTGTCGGTTGGTTGTTCGGTTCGGGGAAACTCAACCCTCACAATTATTCCAGCGTCAATAACAACCTACCAAACCAGTTAGATTACAACAGCGTTAATCAAGTCTATCAACTTATAAAAAGCGATTATGATGGCACGCTAACCACCAATCAGATTCTTGATGGCATAAAACAAGGCTTAGCTGGTGCAGCTGGCGACCCTTATACCGATTATTTCAATAAGTCCCAAGCCGGCCAATTTAATAATGAAGTCAACGGCTCATTTAGCGGCATCGGCGTCGAGATTGGTGAAAATAGCAGCAATAATTTAATTGTAATTTCTCCAATTTCTGGAACTCCAGCCGCCAAAGCCGGTCTACAGCCACAAGATATTATTGCCGGGATAAATGGCCAACCCACCGCAGGATTAACGATCGACACAGCTGTTGATGAAATCAGAGGACCAACCGGCACAAAAGTCACACTAACAATCGCCAGAGGTAATTCACAGTTTAAGGTGACTATTACACGAGCACAAATAACAATTCCTAGTGTAACTTGGAAGATTTTGTCTGGTAACATTGGTTATATTCAGATTGCTCAATTTGGTGATGACACCTCTTCTCTAGCGCAACAAGCCGCTCAACAGTTTAAAGCTGCTGACGTTAAAGGTGTTGTTCTTGATCTCAGAGATAATCCCGGTGGCTTAGTTAGTGCTGCAGTAAATGTTTCCAGCCTCTGGTTGCCACAAGGTAGGTTAATCATGCAAGAAAAGCGAGGCTCAACCGTTTTACAGACCTATGATTCAACCGGCAATGATTTATTGAAGGGGGTCCCAACAGTAGTACTTATTAATGATGGCAGTGCCAGCGCCTCTGAGATAACAGCTGGAGCTCTGCATGATAATCAAGCGGCATATCTAATCGGAACAACTAGTTTCGGTAAGGGCAGTGTTCAGGAGCTGGACAATTTAAGCAATGGCGGTGAACTGAAGGTGACGATTGCTCACTGGTATAGACCAGATGGGAAAAATATCAATCATATCGGTATTACTCCGGACGTAACAGTTCAGCTTACAACCGCCCAATTAGCCGCCGGCAATGATACCCAAGAAAACGCTGCAATCAGTTATTTAAATAGTCATTGATAAGTAATACTTGCGTTAATAAGCGTGGTTGAGTTAGTATCAAGAAGAAGTTGAGGGGAAGTTACGTAAGGTGACCAAGCATCAGACTAAATATGTGTTTGTAACAGGTGGTGTACTTTCCGGGTTAGGCAAGGGTATTACGGCCGCTTCAATTGGCAACCTGCTGAAGGCTCGCGGCTTGAAAGTTAATATCCAAAAATGCGACCCGTATTTAAATGTCGATGCCGGCACACTAAATCCTCGTGAGCATGGGGAATGCTTTGTTACAAAAGACGGGGCAGAGACAGATCTGGATCTTGGTCACTATGAGCGATTTTTAGACGAAGAACTGACTCAAGCAAGTTCACTAATGGCCGGACGGGTTTTGCTCAAAGTTATTCAAGACGAGAGAGCAGGTCATTATAATGGACGATCTGTTCAAATAATTCCTCATGTAACATCAGCCATTCAACATTATATTCAATCGGCCGGCGAGGGATTCGATGTCCATATTATTGAAATTGGCGGCACGGTGGGAGATTATGAATCGCTGAGTTTTATTGAAGCGATTAGGGAGTTAGGTCTCAAGGTCGGAGAAGAAAACTGCGTTTACATTCATCTGATATATTTACCATATCTAGGAGCCAGCCAAGAAACAAAAACCAAGCCTGCCCAAAATTCTGTCCGTGAGCTGCGAGGTCTTGGTATTTCTCCAGATATTCTGGTCGCCAGAAGCGAACAAACAGCCCAGGCTGGCGTAAAACGAAAGCTGAGTTTGTTCTGCGGTGTCGATGAAGAAGCAATAGTACTTTTGCCAAACGCTAGCACTATATACGAGGTGCCATTAACTCTCGAAACCGCGGGAATATCCGATGTTATTTGTCGGCACTTAAAAATTAAAACCCCTAAGCCGAAACTGGCCGCCTGGGAAGATGTCGTTAAGCGCGTCAAAACAACAAAAACCCGCCAGATAGATGTTGGCTTCGTGGCGAAGTATCTCGATAACCAGGATACTTATATGTCTGTATTTGAGGCAGTTAGAGCTGCCGCCTGGTGGAATAATGTTAATGTCAATATTAAATGGATAAACGCCGAAGCACTGCTAAACGAAGATGATGTTGAGAGAGAGTTGAAGGGCATCGCCGGGATCATCGTACCTGGTGGATTTGGCAGCCGCGGAGTTGAAGGAATGATCAAAACCGCCAAATATGCTTATGAAAATAAAATCCCATATCTAGGACTTTGTCTTGGACTGCAGGTTGCAGTGATTGCTTTGGCTCGTCGGGCTGGCCTAGAACACGCCAACACGGCTGAATGCGACATCAACAGCCCCTACAAGGTTATTGACACAATGGCTGATCAAATTGGAAAAGAAAATACTGGCGGCACCATGAGACTCGGTGATTATGATTGTATTATTGATAAAAATAGTGCCCCGGCGCAGCTTTACCATGCTACTAAAATCATAGAGCGTCACCGTCACCGCTACGAATGCAGCAACAAATACCGAGATAATTATGAAAATTGGGGCATCAGGGCAGTTGGTTTATCGCCAGACGGTAAATTAGTAGAAATGATCGAAGGCATTGATCATCCGTTTTTTATAGCCAGTCAATTTCATCCTGAATTTAAGTCTCGCCCGAACAGGGCGCATCCGTTGTATAATGGTTTTGTAAGAAGTTTATTGCAAATAAAATCTAAATAAGATAGGGTAACTTTATGGATCAACCTAATCAACCCGCACATCACAATCAACCTACCGCCAGTCAGAAAAAGGTTCTAATGGTTGAAGATGATGATGCGCTGGCGGCAGTATATGAGACTCGCTTAAAAGTTGAAGGGTTTAACGTTAAAAGAGTTAATAACGGGGAAGATGCTCTAGCTGCAGCTATCGAATATCGCCCAGATCTTATATTGCTAGATGTTATGATGCCGAAAGTTAACGGCTTTGATGTATTGGATATTCTGCGCAATACTCCCGAAACAGCCAATATGAAGATTATTATGCTGACAGCTTTAAGCCAAGGAAGCGACAGGGAAAGAGCTGAGTCTATGGGTGTTGACGAGTACTTGGTTAAATCACAAGTCGTTATTGCTGAGGTTATTGAACGAATCAAGCATCACCTTAACGTGTCTTAAGTAGGCTTTTTTAACGAATTTATTCTTTATTCAACGCTGACTTCAGTTCGGAAGACAGTTTTACCGCTGAAGCGTTTAACTTTGTGGCTTTTAAACGCTACAACGCCATCTTTTTCTGCATAAATAGTAAAATTGCGGCTTAGTCTCGTGCCCTTACCGGCTCGCTTATTTAAACCAACCTGTCGAACGATTATTTGACCAGTTTTAACTTTCTCACCACCATATAATTTCACTCCCAGCCGTTGACCAGGACTATCATGTACGTTTTTTACTGTGCCACCAGCTTTAACATGTGCCATATTGACTACCTTTTTACGATTACGAGCAATTCACGCCCGACAAATTGAGCGGGACGATGATAAATCAACTCCTCATCCTTAACGCGCTCAAAACTTAACCGATTGTATCCTAATTTATTAAGGTGGTCAAGAAGGGGAAGCCGGTATAGCTTGTCATTTGCTCCAATCCATGCCGGTATCGCTAGGCATAAACGAAAGCCCTGCGGTAATTGCGATGAAAGATTAATAAGAAATTTCTCAATAATTGTATTGGTGTCCTTAATAGTTTGCATAAGCTGATCGACCGGAGGATGGACGGAATAAGCTCTTCCCAGATAGACTTCGCTGGCGATTACAGTATATGGCGTTTCCCATCGATAATTTGTTGCATCACCCAGTTCAACTCTTAGATTAACGATCGATAAATGGTACTGGTCAATTAGCCACTGTATATTCTCTTTAGTGTAGCTGACCATTGTTTCGCTAATATCACTACCGTAGACGCAATAACCCATTAGTAGTGCTTCCTGTAAAATAACTCCGGTGCCGCAGAAGGGGTCTAAGAGTGTTAATTTATTGTTTTCAACAACGTTGCCGGTGCTTAGATTAATAATTATTTGGGCAAGCTTGGGTGGCAACATGCCAACCCTGGCATCTCTTTTCGGGCGTCCATAATCGCGCAAACCATAACTTTCGATATCCTGAATGCCGACAGTTACAGCTAGTACAGATAGATTGTTGTCATCTACCACCACGAATTCATAACCTTTCTTGCCGTCAAGGCTGTTATGAATTACTTGAGCTGAATTTAAAAAATTAGAACCAGATTGACTTGCTATGAAACGGGAAGATTGCCCACGTTCGTTTTTTAACTGTTTTTTTATGCTTAGTCCTAGATTGTTCAAGTTTAAAAAGCCTAAATTATTGCTGTAGCTGCTTATTCCAAAGTTAACTTTGCCGTTATCATAATTCAGAAGTTCCTTAGTGATGTTTTCCCTCAAGAAGCGCTCTTTATCTGTCGCGCTGGTTTCATTAGCAGCTAATACCCGACACATTTTGACGGCGCCACCTAAGTGGTCAAAATTTATATTTTCCGGGGCGTCGTCTAGCAGCGCCCAAGACGAGCCAACTCTGTTTATTAGCGATGAACCGTACAGGCTCTCAATTTCCGCTAAACCTAATTTGGGCTGACGACCAAGCACTAGTAAAGTTTTCATTTGTCTGCCTGAAGTATAACTCGTCAATGGGCTTTTTCGTTATATAATAGTCGTTAGTGAAATCAACAAAATACATAGTCCAGAATTGGAAAGTATTGCTGAACATAGTTACCGTAAGTATTTTGATCATCATTATCTTTGTTCTCAGGCACGATATTTTCAGCACTTTCAGCAATTTAACTCATGTCAACGCTCTGGTTCTGCTGGCGCTTATTCCGATTGAAGCCCTTAACTATCACGCTCAGGCTAAACTCTATCAAGGCTTGTTTGGGGTTGTCGGTAATAAAATTAAATACAATTTTCTTTATAAGCTGTCACTCGAAATGAATTTTGTTAATAATGTTTTTCCGACTGCTGGCGTATCGGGCGTTTCATACTTTGGTTTAAGGATGCGCTCTGATGAAATTTCCGGAGGAAAGGCTTCGCTTGTTCAGCTCATCAAACTTACACTAATATTTCTATCTTTCGAAGTGCTCCTAATAGTCGGACTTATTTTAATTGCATTGGCTGGGAGAGTTAATGATGTAACAATCTTGGTCGCAACGCTTGTCTCGACGCTGACAGTGGTATTAACTTCTATTTTTGTATATATCATCGGGAGTCGAGCCAGGATTAATGCGGCCTTTATATTCTTTACCAAACTAATCAACCGAATAATCCACACTGTTCGTCGCGGCTATCCGGAGACCATTAAACTGGACCGTGTTAAGGCGAATGTTGATGAACTGCACGACAACTATAAGTTAATAAGCTCAGACTATCGCCAGCTAAAAATGCCGTTCGCATATGCATTTCTGGCTAATTTTACTGAAGTTCTAGCGATTTACGCTGTTTATGTGGCGTTTGGTCACTGGGTCAACCTAGGTGCGGTCATTATCGCCTATGCAGTAGCTAATTTTGCCGGTCTAATAGCCATTTTACCGGGCGGCTTAGGTGTTTACGAGGCAATCATGACAGCTGTTACAGCTGTGGCCGGCATATCAGTTAAACTTAGCATTCCGGTGGTTGTTTGCTACCGTGTATTAAATACGCTTATTCAAATGCCTCCTGGCTATTATTATTACCACAAGGCGCTTAATCATCGGCAGGAAAAGACTGAATCTTGATGATTGAACTGGAGTTGAGCGTCAGCGAATTCGTTGACCTTTTTAATCAGACGCTCGATTTTGCCTATCCTAAAGTAACAATTTTAGGCGAACTGGCTAACTTTAGAATCAGTAAAGATAAGTGGATCTATTTTGATCTAAAAGACGAAACCGCGACAATCCATTTTTTCGGTAGTGTTTGGCAGCTGCCCGGGCCTCTAGAGGATGGCATGATGCTCAGAGTAATTTCAGCGCCAAGGCTACACCCTCAATACGGTTTTACTATGAATATACAAAAGATTTTACTTAGCGGTGAGGGCACAATCAAAAAAGCGGCAAAACTGCTGGAAATTAAACTAGCCAGTGAGGGATTATTTGATGCCGACCGGAAGCGCCCGATACCGTTTCCCGCACAAAGAATCGGCTTGATTACATCTAAAGAATCAGCCGCTTACAGTGATTTTACGAAAATTATCAACGAACGCTGGGGAGGGTTAGAGATTTTCTTATGCGATGTTCAGGTTCAGGGCGAAGCGTCTGCCGATCAAATTATTCGAGCCGTAGATTTGATTAATCAGTACAATCCGCTCGTAGATGTCATAGTCGTGACTCGGGGTGGGGGGAGCCAAGAAGATTTGCAGACCTTTAATGTTGAGGCCGTAGTTAGGGCAATTGCCGGTAGCAGAATACCCACACTCGTCGCTATCGGTCACGAAAGGGACATTAGCCTGGCAGAAGCCGCTGCAGACCGTAGAGGCAGTACTCCGACAAATGCTGCCGAGTTATTAGTTCCAGACAAACAGACCGTGTTACGGGCTCTGAAGCAAGAAGCTAAACAGTTAGACGTCTCAATTTTTCAGATACTGCGTTTAGCTCAAGAAGCAATAACTGCCAGTCAAACCACACTTGGCAATTCATTTAACTCCGTGATCAGCAACAGCAACGATAGATTGTTATCTAATACCCGATTGCTCGAATTGCTGAACCCTAATAATATCTTAGCCCGTGGCTACGCTTTGATCAGAAAACCAAACGGCATAATTATAAAAAACATTAAACAGTTGAACAAAAATGATATAGTGAACTTAAATTTATCAGACGGTGTTGCTCAAGCTGAAGTAAAGCACCTGATAATACGTAATAACGGGGGTAATCTATGACTACAAAAATCGAAAATTATGCAGAGCTAAATGATGAACTTGAAAACATATTAACGGAGTTGCAAAACCCCTCAACAGATATTGATCAGGCTTTAATACTGTATAAGCGCGGGCAGGAACTAATTAAACAACTGCAAGTTTATTTAGATAAATCGAAGAATATAATCAAAAAAATCAACAAAATAGACCCGAGTGATTAAAGAAATACTCAGATGTTATTTATATTCCTAGCGATCGTATTATTATTTAGCTTTGTTCTGCTATTCGGGCCGCCGTTTTTGCCAACGCTACGAGATCAGGCGAAGAAGGCCATTGAGATGTTAAATCTTAAATCAGGCCAAACATTAATTGAACTGGGGAGCGGTGATGGACGGGTATTAAAAGAAGCCGCAGCTAAGGGGGTAAGGGCAATAGGCTACGAGATTAACCCTGTTCTGGTAATTTATAGCAAAATAGCAACCCATAAAAAACGACAGCTAATCCAGATACATTGGGGCAATTTTTGGAAAGCGCCGCTCGAAAAAGCCGACGGTATATACATATTCGGGCTTGGCAGGTATATGGAGAAGTTGAACAATAAAATTATTCAAGAATGTAAGCAGCCAGTAAGGGTTGTCAGCTTTGCATTTAGGTTTCCTGAGATTGAGCCGGAGGCAGAGAAGGGAGGCCTATATTTATATAAATTTAATGGATCTCCAGATAGATAATGCTATTTTTGGATCTTCTCGCCGACCGAGATCCATGTTAATTTTTCATATTAACAGCCGCTTTTAAGTGTTATACTGAAACCAGTTGTTAGAGGGGAAATATGCCTAATTTTGTTGCTGATAATGTGCGTTCGGCGGAATCTCAATTATTACTTAGGGCAGTTGCAGAAGAGCTAAAAATTCCTTTGCTTCATATCGTCAGGAGTAGTGAATTAAGCCTCCTTTCAAATGATTCACCAGATATAGCATTAAATACTATCCGCCAAAGTGCCGGGACTGCCCTAACGCTTTTGGATAGCTATCTACTTGGACTTGAGTTAGCCGATACCCAAGATCAACTTGAGCTTGAGCCTATCTCTGTTAATTCAGCTTTATATGATGTTATGAACGAACTAGATCAGGTAGCTACTCAACATCAGACTAAACTGCAGCTTAATATCAGCAATAATGTTGGTCTGGTGATGGCTAATGCTTTGGGCCTACGGGCGGCGTTGCTGAGCTTGGGAGTGGCTTTTATTGAAGCTCAAACTCTTCAACCTCAGACTCGGACAATATATCTTACAGCACATAAACGAGCTGATCACATATTAGCGGGGCTATATGCTGAAAACAGCCCCATATCCGCTCATCAGCTAAATGCTGCCTTTAAATTGTATGGATTGATGCGCCAACCACTGACTCAATTATCGGCAAACAGTGCTGCTGGTATCTTTGTAGCAAAAAACATTATTCAGGCTATGGCAGGCGAGCTTAACAGTGTTCGTCATAATAGACAGCGAGGACTGGCCGCCATTTTTCAATCAAGTAAACAACTAAGTTTTATTTAGAAATTACAATGAGCCAAATATTACTTATTGAACCAGATATTGTATTAGCAAATATCTACACTAAAGCCTTGACCCATGAAGGCTACCGCGTTGTTGTGGCCGGAGATGCACAGGCGGCTATATCCTTAGCTGACAAGAGTAAACCTGATTTAATTATTATGGAAATTCAACTGGTTTCACACAACGGCATTGAATTCATATATGAACTTCGCTCATATCCCGAATGGCAAGATATACCTATAATTATCCAGAGTTTAGTGCCTGTTTCTGAATTTAACACAAAAATCACAGATTACTTGGGCGTTATAAGCTATTTGTATAAATCGACAACCTCGCTCTTTAAGCTAATCAACGAAGTTAATAATCAGATTAAACCCAGTTTATTAACTGCTGGTTAAAACATGGTTCAACAACCGCATAAAAATACGTCTGCCATCATATTAAAAAGAATTAACTATGCTGAAGCTGATCGTATAGTAAGTTTTATTACGCCTGATTATGGTAAATTACGACTAGTCGCCAAAGGTGTTAGAAAATCCAAATCGAAATTAGCTGGTGGGGTTGAGCTGTTCTGTGTCAGCAATATCTCATTTATGCAATCCGGGCAAGGGTTAGGTACGCTTGTTTCGTGCCGGCTGGTTAATTATTATCCGAAAATAGTAAAAGATATTGACCGGACCATGCTGGGGTATGAATTGATCAAACAACTTGATCGGGCAACTGAAGATCAACCTGAATCGAATTATTTTCAACTGCTCAACAATGCACTCGAAGCTCTAAATAACCCTATTGTTGATCTAGATCTAATCCAGATCTGGTTTACTTTGCAACTGTTAAGAATAGGTGGCCATAAACCAAATTTACGCACAGATAGCAGCGGCCAACAATTAACCGAAAACCAGGACTATAGTTTTAACTTTGACAGCATGTCATTTATGCCATCTGCTGATGGCCGATTTAAGCCTAATCATATTAAATTTCTAAGAGTTGGCTTTAATTGCAATAATCCTGAATCTTTACAGAGGGTTATAGGGATTCGTGAGGTATTAACTGAACTAAAACCACTTACTCAAACTATGCGTGAAATTTATATTCGTTTATAATCCGTTATAGATGAGTGATATATCTCTTGAACAATTAACTAGCCTATGTAAGCGAAGAGGTTTTGTTTTTCCGGCTAGCGATATCTATGGTGGTTTAGCTGGTTTTTGGGATTATGGTCCTTATGGAACGGAGCTCGCTACTAACCTGAAGAATCTTTGGTGGAAAGCCGTAGTTAAGGAGAACAGGGAAATATTTGGTCTCGACGGGGCCATTATTCAAAATCCTAAATTATGGGAAGCTAGTGGCCATCTGGCCGGGTTTAATGATCCGTTAATTGATTGCAAAAATTGTCAGATGCGTTTTCGGGCTGACAGCCTTATCGAGACTAACTCTTCGAATATTGAAGAACTTACTGACTTGCTTAAAGATAAACCTTGTCCTAACTGCGGCAAGGATACATTAACAGCACCCCGACAATACAATCTGATGATGAAAACTTGGGTCGGCCCGGTTGAAGACGACTCATCTGTTGCTTATTTACGTCCGGAAACTGCTGGATCAATTTTTACGAATTTCGCTAATGTGCTGGAAACAACTAGAAGTAAAGTCCCGTTTGGTATTGCTCAGATCGGAAAAGCTTTCCGTAACGAGATTAGCCCCCGTGATTTTATTTTTCGAGTTCGTGAGTTGGAACAAATGGAGCTCCAGTATTTTATTGATCCAAAAGATCAAGATCAAGAGTACGAAAAATGGCGGCAATTTGCCTGGAATTTTTTGCTTAACCAAATCGGCATCAAAGAAGAAAACATCCAATGGCACGAGCACGACCAAAGCGAGAGAGCTCACTATGCAACAAAAGCTCACGATATTTATTTTAAATACCCGCAAGGCTTTAAGGAACTATGGGGTACGCACAACCGTACTAATTATGATTTGACCAATCAATCAAAGGGCAGCGGAAAAGACTTGTCATACTTTGATGAGCTAACGAATAAACGCTTTATTCCCTATGTCATTGAAAGCTCGGTCGGCCTTGGCCGCTTAATTATGGCAGTATTAATTAATAGTTACGATGAAGATGAAATTAATGGCGAAAAACGAGTTGTACTGCGACTTAATCCGAAGGTTGCACCGGTAAAAGTTGCTGTATTGCCACTTAGCAAGAAACCCGATTTAAGTAATCTAGCAAAACAAGTTTTTGACCAGTTAGCCACGAATAGTGACTGGAGTATTGAATATGACGAAACACAAAGCATTGGCCGAAGATACCGCCGGCAGGATGAAATAGGAACCCCTTACTGCGTAACCGTCGATTTTGAATCTCTCAACGATCAATCGGTTACTATCCGCCAAAGGGATGACACCAAACAAGTTCGTGTTAAAATTAATGAGCTCGCTGATAATATAAAAATCTAGTTGATCTAAGCGGGCGATTATTATCTGAGAACGCTAATATTTTGACGAAAGGAGAGAGATGCTCATGAAAGTTACAAAATATCCTCAAAGCTGCCTAATCATCGAAAAAGACGGCAAAAGAATAATTATTGATCCAGGATCCTTGGTCTCGCCTAAATATAGGGCCGAAGATTTATTCCCGGCTGAGGCGATTCTTATCACTCACGAACATGCTGATCATGCCGATCCGGCGTTGATTGATGATCTAACGAGAGGCGGTCAGATGATAGTCGTTGGCAATCAAAGCACATCCAAAGCTTTTGGGGGTATCGTTACTAAAGTAGTTTCAGATGGTGAGAAATTTGAAATTGCTGGATTTTCAATAACAGCTAGGGAACTGCCGCACGTGGCAATGGTTGACGGATCGGCCGGTCCCCAGAACACCGGTTATTTGATAGATGATGTCTTTTTTCACTCAGGCGATGGTATTAAAATTGACAATCTAACAGTAAATGCAGTAGCTGCGCCGATAGCCGGGCCTGATATTAGCCCCCGGGATGTGTTTAGTTTTGTTAAAAGCTTGGGTTGCGATACGGTTATCCCGGTCCATTATGATTATTTTTCCGCCGACCCCAATTTTTTTGCTAAATTATTAGCCCCAGTTAAACCAGGGATAAAAATCATTGTCCTAGCTGACGAACAGAGTGTAGAACTCTAACATATTTCATAATAATATTGACATCATAAGCATTATTTGTTAGTATAGCTTTATGTCAAAACAACCCGAATCAAGATCAGTTCCTACATTTCCGACTTCTCAAACCGCTATATCTCGAGATCGTACTCCAGATAGACGACCAAATATGCGTCAGCGTGCCCTCAGAACAGGAGCCGCTATCGGTGTCGTAATTGGTGGTGTTGGTGGTTGGGTTGCTGCCCGTGAAACCGCTTCTAGTCCTACTCATAACACTTACTGTGGTGTTGCTGCTCCGGCCGGCGCTACATTAGACGGCATAGCTAACAAATTTGGATCTCACGATAATGTACCCATGGTATTTGCGATGCCCGAAAATGTAGTTCGAACACCTGCCAATACGCCTAATTATTATGTCAGTGGAAGTGAAGGCCTTCGCGCGGGTGATGCTGTTGTCTTAGACGATGTTCCTTTAGGAATGTGCATTGCCGAAGGCGGCGTACCCGAAGTAAGTCCTACTGGGGACCTCCAAGCAGCTCAAAACAAACTCTAGTGTTAGGGATTCCTGTTAAACGCTATATGTTGTGGATAAATGCCACTTACACGCATAACTGTGGATAAGTGCTGTTTATAACACTAACTATTCTTTAGAATTCTATTGTCAGTGGGTAGTCGTGGGTAGTATATTCAACTAAGTGGGTAGTCGTGGGTAGTCCAAAATAGACTCCCAGGACCAAAAACAAAAACCACTTGGGACTAATTTAAATATATGACAACGGTAGATTACTTTCAGCGCAAGCTCGACGACAAACGGAGGTTAACCATACCGACCGAACTTCGTGCCGAGTTTGCTAGCGGAGTAGTCATTACTCGTGGGTTCCAAAAGTATCTCCACCTATACCCAAAATTAGTTTGGGAACAGGATGTTGAGCCGCTTCTTCAGGGGAATATCCTTGATGAAAAAACTGCGGATCTCAACGTGCAGTTCAGGATGGGGAAGGATGAGGGTGAAATAGATGCCAAACAAGGCCGATTCACCATCGATCCCGAGCTTTTGGAATATGCGGGCATTAACCGTGATGTTATAGCAGTGCGCGTAGGGAGATATTGGCGGTTAATGGCCCCATAACTTGCGCGGTTTTACTGGCTGGTTCTTTAACAATTCGGCACATAAGCTAAAAACGATTAAACGACTCGAGATTAGCTAATCGGCAGTCAATACGTGGTGTTAGGGTAACCACTCTAAAAACCCTTGCACTTTCTCTCAAAAACACCTCCCAAAACTCCACCTCACACATAAGTCTCTCAAACTTAAGATTCGAGTGTAAGAAGTTTTAAGATTTTTCAAATCTTTATAACCACTTCTATACATACCCTCGAATCACTCTCTACAAAAACAAAAACACTAAACAAAAACAAAAAATTGGCTGCTGATTAGGTGACCTTGAAAAGGCTACTCATCCTGAGTAGAAAAAGCAAAAGATATGAATACAAATGGTCAACATATTCCAGTATTACTAAGCGAAGTTCTTCAATACCTTGCTCCAAGTCCGGGGAATACATACCTAGACGTAACAGCAGGATTTGGCGGACATGCGCAGGCAATTCTGGAAAGAACTAATAACCCCGAGAACAGCGTTCTTATTGATCGAGATAAAAATGCGGTCGATGAGTTACGAAAACTGTTTGGACGCCAAAGAATAGAAATAATTCACAGTGATTTTTATTCGGCTAGCGCTAAACTCCTGAACGAAGGGAAGAGGTTCGATATAATATTGGCTGATTTGGGCGTATCGTCACCGCACCTTAATATAGCGAGTCGTGGGTTTAGCTTTAAATTAACAGGTCCTCTCGATATGCGAATGGATCAAACTCAACCTTTGACAGCTGAAGAAATCATAAATTTTTTCAGTGAGTCAGATATTGAGAAGATCTTGCAGCAATATGGAGAAGAACCGAAAGCTAAAAGTATAGCTCGGTTGATCGTAAAAAATCGACCGATTCATTCCACTACAGAACTTGCATCAATGGTCACCAAAGCCTGGCCCGGATATCATCGGATTCATCCTGCTACTAGGACATTTCAAGCACTTCGTATAGCAGTAAATAATGAGCTAGATCTAATCAGGATGAGTCTACCGGTCTGGGTGGACTTATTGCAGCCTGGTGGTCGTCTTGGCATCATCACATTCCACAGCCTAGAAGACCGGATAGTTAAGCAGGCATTTAACGAAATAGCTGGCGACACTTATGATGCTCAGCTGAAATTGCTTACTAAAAAACCCATCACAAGCAATAAGCATGAACTTGTTTTAAATCCGCGTGCCCGTAGCGCTAAACTACGAGCCGTAGCGAAAATAAAAATATAAAAGAAGGGAAGCTACAGTGCCAATTCAGGTAAAAAGCAGCTCCCGCTCTTACAAGGTTCGAGTAAAGGTCGTCTAAAGATGACTATAAACTCAAGCTAAATAAGAGAGCTGGTTAGCGGTGCGGAGAGTTAATAGCTCAAAGCACCGTTAGCTAAAAAACAAAAATAAAAACAAAAATAAACAATCAATGACATATTCAAACACATTAGCCTTAGGCCGTCGCCAATATGGGTCGAATCGTCGTCACCAGAATCTGGTTAGTTTTAAAAGAGAAGGTAAACGAGTGGGTCCCATTACAAATACAATTATTTTAATTGTGTTAGCTTGTCTATTGGGGTTGCTATATCTTACTCAAGTTACGAAAACTAACTCGTACGGTTACGAAATAAACTCACTACAACAGCAACAGACACAGTTGCAGAATCAAAATAGTCAACTGCAAGTCACTTCAGCTAGTCTCCAAGCCGTTAGCCGCGCGCAGACCAGCCAAGTAGCCAAGACACTAGTTCCTGTTGTGCCCGGCGGCACAGTCCCAAATTAAAAATCAGGCTATAATTAGGATTCCATGGCCGACCGTAACGTTTCATCGGTAAGTCAATTTATTAAACGTACCCGCAGCATTTACGTGGTACTTATTTTGATTTTTGCAATTTTCGTGATCAGATTATTTTATGTCCAAGTAGTCAGATATGACTATTACCATGCCACCGCTCTTAGTGATCAACTTAAGCAGTATCAAATTCCGGCCGCCAGAGGCATTATAGAAGCTCAAGAGGGGAATAATATCGTACCAATCGTCTTGAATCAAACTCTCTATACTTTATTTGCCGACCCTCCGTTAATAAATAATTCTTCAAAAGACGCGTCAATCATTGCTCAGGTGATTGGTGGGCCAGTTAGCCAATATGAATCAGCTATGAGGACGCCCAATACGCAGTATGTCATACTAGCCAATAAAATCACTCCCGCACAGTCCAATAGTATTATTAAGAATCAATTACCGGGCATTGGAACTCAAGCTCAAAGCTATCGAATTTATCCCCAGGGCAGTTTAGCTTCTCAGGTGCTGGGTTTTGTTGATAATAGTGATCATGGAGAATACGGCATTGAGCAGTATTTAAATAAAGAATTATCTGGGACCCCCGGAGAGCTTAAAGCCATCACTGACGCAAACGGGGTTCCGCTGGTAGCTAGCGGTAAAAACGTCCAAATACCTCCCAAACCGGGCAGTACGGTTGTCACAACGCTCGATATGGGCATGCAGGCGCAAATGGAACAGATTCTACAAAATGAAGCTCAAGCAACAAAGTCTCAGCTGCTAAGTGCTATCATAATTGATCCAAACACCGGTCAAGTAAAAGCCATGGCCAACTATCCGACATACAACCCGGCCAATTACGGGTCTGTTACAGATCCGTCTGTCTTCCAAAACGCAGCTGTTAGTAATGCTATCGAACCGGGATCATCGATGAAAACAATGACGACCCCAGCCGCTCTAAATCAAGGTGTTATTCAACCCGACACGTCGTTTTATGATCCCGCCAAATGGCTGATAGACGGCTTTACGATTACCGACATCGAACAAGATGGTGGGCCTAGGGTACAAAATATAGCCAGCATACTATCCTTGTCGCTCAATACCGGTGCTGTTTGGATGTTAATGCAGATGGGCGGCGGCCAGATTGATCAAAAGGGAATTGATAATTGGTATGACTATATGACAAACCATTTCCGCCTGGGAGAACTTACCGGCATAGAACAAGGTTATGAATCACCCGGCTATGTACCAGCGCCCGATATGACCGACCCGTCAATTGATCTTACATATGCCAATACGGCATTTGGCCAAGGTGTTACTCTAACCGCCCTTCAGGAAGCTGCAGCATTCTCTAGCGTTATAAATGGTGGAACCTACTACAAGCCGACATTAATTAGCAAAACTATCCAGCCTAATGGCAAGACAGTTATTAATTATCCAAAGGTCGCCGAGAATAATGTCGTTTCATCTAAAGTGGGGCAGGAGATGATCCCATTACTAGAAAACGTGGTAACTACCTATCTGAACGAAGGTTTTAGTTTTATGTCGTTTAGCCCCGATTATATGGTTGGCGGCAAAACAGGTACCGCCCAGATAGCACAACCTGGGGGAGGTTATTACTCCAACACCTATAACGGTACGTACGTAGGCTTTGTTGGCGGGGATAAGCCGCAATATGTGATTGTGGTTTTCAACAATAAACCAACCGTACCCGGATACGCAGGAGCCTATGCTGGTCAACCGGTTTTTGCGGCACTAGCTCATATGTTGATAAATAACTCCTATGTAACTCCTAAAACATAATGACGGTGTATAATACGAAAAGTCTAATATAACAAATAATTACATGACTAATATTCTAACTTTAACAGTTCATACTAATACACTTTTTCGAATCGTTTTACTCGGCTTTGTCGGGTTTATTGTCAGCATGATAATAACTCCTCTCTACACCAATCTGGCTTATCGCAGGCAATGGTGGAAGAAGCCTCGAGAAACAGCCGTAACAGGCGAAGTGGCCGTTGTATTCAATCAGCTGCACGGCGAAAAACACAAACGGCAGATACCAACCATGGCAGGAATGATTTTTGTCGCTGCGGTTGTGGTAGTTACTCTGGTAGCGAACTTGGCTCGGACAGAAACGTGGTTACCGCTGGCAGCTTTTGCCGGTGCTGCCGGCGTTGGTTTGATTGACGACATTATTAATATTAAAGGCAGCGGACGCGGAGTTGCCGGTCTGCCCTCGAAGCTTAAACTACTTCTTATTACGCTAATTGCCTTAATTGGCGGTTTGTTCTTCTACTATAAATTGAATGTCGCCAGTATTCACATTCCCCTCATGTATGGGCAGTGGCATGTTGGGCTATGGATTATACCAATATTCGTGCTGGTTGTTGTTTCGACTGCCAACGCAGTTAATATAACAGATGGTTTAGATGGTCTGGCCGGCGGGTTGAGCTCTGCGGCATTTGCTATCTACGCGATTATTGCAGCTCTTGAAGGACGATTTGGTGTTGCCGGATTCTGCCTGACAATTGTCGGTGCCTTACTTAGCTATACTTGGTTCAATATCTTCCCGGCCCGTTTTTTCATGGGTGATGTTGGCTCTTTCGCGCTCGGAACCGCACTTGGTGTAGTGGCTATGTTGACCAATACAGTTTTACTGTTGCCAATTATTGGTATCGTCTTTGTGGCAGAAGGCGGCTCATCGGTGATTCAAATCTTATCTAAAAAACTTCGAAAGGGCAAAAAAGTCTTCAAGATAGCGCCAATACATCATCATTTTGAAGCAATGGGTTGGCCGGAGACTAAGGTTACCATGCGATTTTGGATCATAGGTCAAATCGCAAGCGTGCTAGGCTTAGTCGTGTTTCTTGTCGGCAAATATCTTAAATGACCCCCCAATTCGTTAAAAAATACTTTAATTCGGCAGCTATTGACGAGCAAATGCCACGCCGACATCGACCCGATTACACACTTCTAATATTGTCGGCAATATTACTGACAATAGGGTTAGTGGTTATCTATGCTATTAGTCCCGGTTTGAGCGCAACCAGCCATGTTAGTCTGAATTACTATATTAATAAACAATTAATATCCGTTGGTATCGGGCTAGTGGCATTTTTTATCGCCGCCAACATCTCTATTCCGTACCTCCGCCGATTGCAAAATCCCCTAATTATAATTGCCGCCATATCGGCACTGGCAGTAAGGCTATTCGGCCAAGAAGTGAACGGAGCTTATCGGTGGATCCAGGTTGGAGGTGTTTCATTTCAATCATCTGAGCTCATCAAGTTCGCTATCCTGATTTGGCTAGCCGGTTTTCTTGCCGATCGTATTCAGAAGAAGACCATTAATTCCTCAAAAACTCTTGTCCCAATTGTTGGGGCGATATTATTGATTGGCTTAGTGGTGGCTGGCATACAAAGTGATTTAGGGTCTACCGGAGTAATAATATTGATGATCGCCGCTATGATATTTGTTGCCGGTGTACCTCTAAAAAAGCTAGTCACAGTCGGAGTAATAGTCCTAGTGATAGCCAGTCTGGCTGTTGCCAGCACGCCATATCGCAGAGAGCGCGTCTTGACCTTTCTTCATCCAACAAGCAGTTGTTCAACCACAGGCTACCAGGCTTGTCAGGCGCTAATCTCAGTCGGCTCGGGCGGAGTAATTGGGTTAGGGCTAGGCCGTAGCGTCCAAGCCTACGGCTATTTACCTGAACCAGCTAATGATTCTATTTTCGCGATATTTGGTGAAAAATTTGGATTTATTGGCTCAATAATTTTACTGGGATTATTTGTGGCGCTGTTCTCCAGGCTTAAACATCTTATAGAGCGGGCTCCAACCGACTTCACTCGTTTAATCTTAGTCGGGATTCTAGCTTGGCTGGCGAGCCAGACGTTTATAAATATAGGTGCAATGATCGGTCTGCTGCCTTTAAAGGGTATAACATTGCCGTTTATTAGTTATGGTGGTACAAGTATAGTATTCGTAATGGCTGCGATCGGGGTGGTTTTTCAAATTTCACATTACACAACTCACATTGCTCCATCAGTAGGTCAAACGGAAGGAAAGCGCTATGAAGATAGTCCTGACAGGAGGCGGCTCAGGAGGTCATATAACACCTCTACTAGCGGTCGCCCATGAACTGCACAAAATTGACCCAGCGATAGAAATTGTATTCATTGGCCAACGTGGTGATCGTTTTAGTAGTCTACCGAAAACTGACCCCAATATCAGCTCTGTTTACTCAATAAGAGCAGGCAAGTTCCGCCGTTATCATTCCCAGGGGCTTAGACAGATATTTGATATAAAAACATTAGCGAAAAATATTCGAGATTTTGGCAATTTTTGTATCGGCTTAATTCAAAGTTGGTTTTTGTTGAGGAAAATTAAACCGGATATCATTTTTACACGAGGAGCCTATGTCGGAGTTCCGTTATGTATTGTCGCCGGCAGGGCCAAAACCCCTATCATTACTCATGACTCGGACGTTATGCCCGGCCTAGCAAACCGGATTGTCTCAAGATGGACAACCATTCATGCCGTGGCTATGCCCAAACAATATTATCAATATCCAAACAGCAAAACTGTCACTGTTGGCGTACCGGTAGGTTATAATTTTCAGCTTGTGACAAATGAATTAAAGAAAAAATTTCGCCAAGAAATTAATTTATCAGACAATAAGGAAGTAATTTTAGTAACTGGTGGTGGATTGGGAGCGAAGAAAATCAATGAAATAATTGCGCAAATTGCTCCATCGCTGCTGAGTAATCATAAGGATCTAGTCATAGTCCAAACCACTGGCGCTAAACACGAACAAGATATTATTGAGCAATATAGTCAGCTGTCAACAGATATTAGAGAAAGATTAATCGTAAAAGGATTTATTGATGATCTGTATCGATATAGCGGCGCAGCCGATCTGATAATAACAAGGGCAGGGGCAACAACAATAGCTGAGTTCGCTATGCAGGCTAAACCGTGCATCGTTATACCTAATCCTTATTTAACAGGCGGGCATCAGCTAAAAAATGCTGAAATCTTGGCTCAAGCAGGAGCAGTTGAGATAATATCGGAAGATCGACTGACCGCGGACGAGTTAATCAGCAAGATTGAGGATTTACTGGGTTCAAAAGAGAAAAGGGAAGCGCTAGGCCTGTCTTTAAACCAACTAGCATATCCGGATTCGGCGAAAAAACTTGCTCAACTTTTGATTGACACTGTAAAATCCAACAAGTGAAAAAGATAAAAAGCCCCGAACAACCGATTCGTCATCGCCGAGACTCGGCTAATTTACCTCGTGGCGAAGCATTCTCATACTACAGCGCGCGGAATAATCAATCCAGCGAAGATACTAACACTACCGTTCGGCAGTCAGGCGCTTCAGAGACGGCAAAAGATGCAACTACGCCAGTCCTTAATCACTGGTGGAAACACTTACCAACCATAATTTCCACGATAGTTATCTTATTTTGCTTTGGTTATGAATTAGTCTTAACCACCAACCCTAAGATTGTTATTTTAAAAGATGATTCCGCTAATTTTTTATTAAAGCCGCCGGTAGTTTATATAAATGCAGCATCAAAGTTATTTAAACAATCACTTTCCGACCAAAATAAATTAACCATTAACACTGGTTATATATCAGAGAGATTACAGAAAATGTTCCCGGAACTGAATAGCGTATCAGTTACTTTGCCAGTTTTGGGTCACCGACCGATTATCTATCTAGATCCAGCTACGCCGAGTCTTATTCTAGACACCCAGAGCTCAGGGGACTATCTAATTGACAGCTACGGTAAGGCACTAGTCAATCTTGAAAACGTTAAAATACCACAGTCGGTCAGTTTCTACACGGTTAAGGATCAGACCGGCCTGAAAGTTAATGTCGGCCAGGATGTATTGTCGACATCCGACATTAATTTTATTCAATACGTTGCAGCTGAAACAAAAGCTAACAGTCTGAACATTAAATATATGATATTGCCGCCCCAGTCGCGTGAGTTGGATATCTATTTTAATAATGAGCCATACTACGTCAAGTTTAATTTAGATACTTCATCAGCCATGAAGCAGCAGGTAGGGACGTTCCTGGCGACAAGGGAATACCTAATTAAATCAAACAGCCCAACGCCGTCTCAGTATATCGACGTAAGGGTTACCGGCCGGGCTTATTATAAATAAACCACCTCTCTACCCTCTAGTTCGTAATTTGTTCATTTTTTAATAGCTGCCTTTTTTTAAATATGTTAGCATCAGCGTTGGGATAGTAGGGAAGATAAAAAAATATTATTTTAACAATAAAAATAGGGAATTGGGTAAAATAATTATTAAATACGAAATATTGGGAATTGCAAATTATTTCACGACAAAACTGTGGATAAGTCAAATAGTGTCTCGTTGATACCTCTGGACGCTAGAGGGTCTATTTGGGCTAACGTAACAGATATATATAGAGCCGTGCCATCCGGTGTAGTAGCACTGAGTATTATTGCACATCACAGACAATATCAGGGTTAACTCCCCTACAGGGGGGTTATCAGTATGTAGCTCCGGTAACTAATAACCGAGTCGCAAAATATACATTGTGCGACGTCATGTCTATTGTCATTTGTGGTTCTCTACACCACGGACTCTCGCCCATTATTTTCTCCCATTGAAAATTATTTTATATATTTTACTCTCCCCGCCTTCAATCACTACACTATTATATTTTTCAGTGTCCCTCGATAATCACTTCCCGGATTATTCTGTTCGTATTTTGTACAACAGATACCGAACAGATACAGCTAAGCTGTTAAATATCTGTATGCTATCTGTTGGTTTATACTGATTTTCTAATCTGTTACTAAGGTGTTATTTAGCAGCTGCTTCGTCATCTAGTGTATAGGTAGCTTTGGCAACGCGTTTAAACTGCGGTCGCCCCTGAAGGTTTAGTAAAATAGTAGTTTCTTTCACGAATCTGCTCTTAAGAACTCGCTTAACAATCTCATCTCGGTGTAACGGTTCGCCGGCTTCTTTGAGAACCTCGCTGATGATGTCTGAAACAGTTCCTTTTTTATAACCCCATTCTTTAAGGGCGTAAATTCCCCGGCCGATCAACACGAATCGATTGTCTTTGATAAGTTCGTTGTGTATAGCCTGTGTCGTAACATTCTTGCGTTTGAAATCAGATTCTTTAATAGCGGCAGCTATTTCATTGAAGTGCATATGTTTGCCGTTCTCTTTGAGAATGACGTAGATTTTATCCCTGATGTTACGGGGGTTGACGATAGGCCACTTAATTAGGCCCCACTTATCATTTAGAGTAGCTAATTGTTTAGAAACGCTAGCCAAAGCTGCAACTTGATCGGGATTGGAGATGCTTGTCTGTTTGGCGAGCTTTTGAATGGTAGTTGGTTGGTTGATCTTCTTAATTGCCTCGATGATTTCATTAACGAGGGTCTTAATAGCCTTTTCGTCATGGACAGCCTTAACACCTATAGCGTGATAGAAGTAATCGTCTTCGTCGATGACTACCAGTTTCGGGCATAGTTCAGCCAAAAATGCGACTCGAGATTGATCAATTTTTGTATTCTCTTTCGCAAAATAAGGGGTGAAATTAGTGATTCTTGAACAATCACCCATTTTTGATAATTGTTCAATAAACACATTTTCAATTTCACTAAGATGAGGTAAGTTTTCAGCTCCGGTCTTTAACTTGGATATGACGCTTTTCTCTAATTGCCTAACACGCTCACGAGTAATACCCAGCAATTCACCTATCTGTTCGAGAGTTTCTTTTCGATCAAATAGACCGAAACGACGAGAAATAATTTCCCTCTCGCGCTCTCGTTCAATTGAACTCAATACGTCATGGACGTATTTCTCCAGGTTTAATGCTGCTTTTTCGGATTTTGCGTTTACCATTTAATAATTACCTATCTTCCATACAAACATTAGTACAATTATATAAGATTTATTATTAAAAGTCAATAAACTTTCGTTCTAAAATTATTGTACCACGAAATGGACGACTTGACATAGTATATGGTGGACAAGTATCGCCATAAAATAATTCCCTACCCTGGCAAATATCTTGTATCGGTGGGTTTAAGAACATATAAGCCCTGGTAAGCAACAAGAGCTTCACTTATTTTAGCTGCGCCATCGTGTTCATTATGGGAATTTCCATTATGATAGCGGTTATATAACTTCTCTAGTGAACGATAAGCAAACATAACTGCCCCTAGCGATTTTTCGCTAAGCCCAAGTGACCCCAACCACTCTTCCGTATCATGTCCAAGCGCTGGATTATCACGCTTCCATCGCCAATCACCATTAACAGCTTCTAAATGATTTGTCTGGTACTCTTCAACAACACTATAGCCGGCTTGTTTGAACATATTGATGTGGCCGTTCCGCCCGGTTAGTATTCGGTGTGTCCGATCAAACAACCCCGTCGGTGGTCGCTCTCCCGCATGTAGCGCATGTAACCCTTCACGCCAGGTTTCAATTGAGAGTGGCGAGATGATAGGCATAGAAGTAATCAGTGTGTGGTCCTGCCGGAGCAAGCCGTGTAGGTTGCCGAGAAATGCTGTCGTGTCGGCAGCAGGCTCGTGTTCCAATATATCAAGTAGCAAAACGGTGTCTATATTCCTCGCCCCCTGCTTGTTTAATGGCAAATGACGGATATCGCCTTGGATAGCGTTATATTGCGGATTATACTGTTTAGCTGCCTCCAGGGCACTGCCACTAAGATCTAAGCCGTAAACAACTGTGTCTTCTAAGCCGAATGTGGCAACGCCATCGCTGCACCCGATATCCAATACTTCACCAGTGACTGAGTATTTTTCCACCAGCTCGCGTACACTTTGATAAAGCGGATGATTAGCTCGTTGCTCTATCGGTGGGCCGATATATACACTTTCTAAAGTTTCGTTGCTAGTATTTGCTGCCATATTTTTAAACCGTCACACTATTATACATGGTCTAAATTCAAATAGATATTAATATCTATTTGATCGTTTGTCAATATACTGACGAATTATAACTATTCAGTCTAAGTCGATGATAATAATTTTGTTGCGGGTTTATTACTTTGATTTTTTTGCTCTTCGCCTGAAATTCTTCTTTACTGGTTGACTGTCCAAAATTATTTTGGCTTGCTCCTCAGTTATCTTTGAGGGATTTTCTTTCTCTGGCAGTTTAACGTTTCTTTTGCCATTAGTTACATAGGGCCCGTAGGGACCGTTAACCACTTTTATGCCGCTCTTAAATTCTTGAAAATATTTATCAGCCTCTTTTTTTAGTTTGGCGGCATAAAGTTCTCTTGCCTCTTTTTCGGATATTTTGTACGGATCGAGCGGTTTAATTGAAACAAATGTTTTACCTACCTTAACATATGGTCCGAAGCGCCCGATATTTGCTTCAATAACTTCTCCGTCATCTGTTTTACCGACTATTCTTGGCAACGCAAACATCGGCAGAGCTTGTTCTAGAGTAATATCATCGAGCGATACGTCTGTCGGTAAGGGAGCGAAGGCTGGTTTTTCTTCGCTTTCTGTCTCGCCTTTTTGCAGCATCGGTCCATAACGTCCAAAACGAGCAAAGACTGGTTTTTTGGTAACCGGATCTTTGCCGAGAAGGCGGGCTTGGCTGACTTCTTTACGGCTGGCGGTCTCCGCCTTGGACAATAAGGGGTGGAACCCCTTATAAAAATTAGCAATCATTTTTTCCCACTCTTCTTTGCCGTCAGCGATTTTATCGAAATCGTCTTCGACCCGTGCCGTGAAGTCATAGCTTAAAACATCTGCAAAGTATTTAAACAAGAAGTCTGTTGTTATCCCGGCGATGTGCGTAGGAACAAGTTTATTTCGCTCTACACCAGATTTTTCTGGAACTTCAGCTTCAGTAATTTTTTTGTTTTTTAATGTAAGTGTTTTCAGCTGTCGGACTTCTCCGGTAATGTCTTTTTTCTCGATGTAACCTCGAGTTTGGATTGTCGAGATCGTCGGCGCGTAAGTACTCGGTCGCCCTATTCCCAGTTCTTCCAACTTGCGGACCAGCGTTGCTTCTGAATAACGGGCTGGTGGGCGGCTATAGGTTTCACTGGCAACTATCTCGGACAGATTAAGTTTCTCGCCCACTTTGAGTGGTGGCAGAATCGTGTCATCTTTTCTTTTGTCGAATAACTTCAAAAAGCCATCAAAAACCAGGACTTCACCCCTAGCCAGAAATAACTCCGGTCGCTTAGTGATTTTAATATTTACCTGTGTGTTCGTAGTCTTTGCTGCTGCCATCTGAGTTGAAAGTGTTCGTTGCCAGATCAAACGGTATAGCCTTTCCTGCTGCTGATCCTCTCCGGTCTTCAGGACATTAAAATTAGTTGGCCGGATAGCTTCGTGAGCTTCTTGGGCGGTAGCGTCCTTAGTCTGGAATTGCCGCCGATGATAGTATTCTTTACCGAAGTTATTTAGGATATAGTTTTGGGCGGCCCCAAGAACTTCTCCGGACAAGGTTATGCTATCTGTTCTCATATATGTAATGTGGCCTGCTTCATAAAGCCGCTGGGCTAAATTCATTGTTTGCCGGACAGAATAACCAAGTTGTCTGGAGGCTTCTTGTTGGAGCGTGCTGGTTATAAATGGCGTGCCCGGTGATCTGGTACCTGGTTTTTGATCAATAGTTATAACTGTAAAATCGCTATCTTTTGCATCTTCCAGAAAAGTCTTGGCAAGTTTGGAGTCTATCAGTCGTTTATCTAGTTCTGCCTTTAAATCATCTCCAGAGTGGCTAAAGGTCGCTATTACCCGGTAGCTGCCCTCAGGCTTAAAGTCTTTAATCTCTCGCTCGCGGTCGATGCATAATCTGACAGCAACAGACTGCACTCTTCCGGCGCTTAACCCCGGTCTGACTTTTCTCCACAGGACCGGGCTTAGCTCATAACCGACTAGACGGTCTAAGACTCTTCTGGCCTGTTGAGCATCAACCAGGTGCAGGTCAACGGCTCGGGGGTTATCTATGGCGTGCTTAATGGCCTGTTCGGTAATTTCATGGAAAACAATCCGCTTGGTGTTTTGGGGCTTAAGATCAAGCGCCTTAGTCAGGTGCCAAGCAATCGCTTCACCTTCCCTATCTTCATCGCTTGCTAGCCAGACATCATGAGCTGCCTTGGAAGCTTTTTTTAATTCCCTGACCAGTTTTTTCTTATCCGGGTTAATCTCATAGGTCGGTTTAAAGTCGTGTTCAATATCTATGCACAGTCCTTTTTTAGGCAAGTCTCTGACGTGGCCAAAGCTACTCTTCACAGAGTAATCTTTACCAAGATATTTTTGGATGGTTTTGGCTTTCGCCGGACTTTCGACGATTACTAAGTTTTTAGGCATATGTTCTATATATGTACAGGCTTATCTTTAGGATTGCAAGACAACTGTCTTATTAAAAGTATTCCTTCCCGACCTTAAAACCAACCCAAATTCCGACAAAACAACCTACTATCCCCAAGATTAAACTCCAGGCGCTTAACCAGCCGTGGCCGATTAAATCTCCTATCCAACTAAAAAGTGTCGAGAATACGGTTATGCCGATCCAGATCATCGATTTCATATCATTAGTCTACCATGACGGTTGTGGTTATTGACAAAACCACCCGAATATTTAAAAGCTATTGACATAACGTAACATATTTGCTAATATTGCAATTCATAAACGTTATGTATAGCGTTTATGTACCTTATATCCCAAATTCTAACAAATTGTTAGATTGTTTTAGAGCGTGCCATAAGAATAAGTTGTTACCCTCCACTTTTCTTTGTGCGATTGTTTTTTTAAACAGACATGCGCTCTAAAGCAAACTAATCCCTTTAACTTCACCTCTGCTTCGGCAGGGGCCCTTTGTGGGTTAGCGAGTCACCAAAATGGTCTTTATGACCGGCATATGTCATTTAATGGAATTTGGACATTTATGCTTCGCTACGGTGGGTTGAAGGGTTAACCAGGTGTTTCCTGGTATGGGGAGATCTTCTAGATATCCCCTGAAATAGACCTATGAGTGGTGCCCACCCCCTCTCATAGGTCTTTTTTAGTCTAAAAGTTTTCGAGTTTCAGTCCTGACGGCTTGGTCGCTAAAGATATACTCGTTAAGGATTGATGATACTTCTTTAGTTATCTTTGGTAGATGTTCTGCCGCGGCTTTTGGGAATTTGCCCAGCACAAAATCAGCGCTATCAATTGCCGAGGGCGTCTTCGGTCCGATGCCGATTCGGATACGGCCAAAACCTTGGTCATCCAGGCTGTCGATAATTGACTTTACGCCGTTGTGCCCGGCTGAACTGCCGCCCAAACAGGTTCTGATCTCACCAAAATTAATATCTAATTCGTCGTGAATGACCAATATGTCGCTGATAGCAATCTTATAAAAATTGCTAATCAGTCTGACTGCTTCGCCGCTCAAGTTCATAAGAGTAGTCGGCTTAATCAGAATAATCCGGCTGCTGCCTAGCTTAGTTGAGCTAAAAAAACATTTAAGGTCTTGCTTGTTTATCCATTTATCAAAATCGTTGTCCCGAGCAAATTCGTCGATAGCGGCAAAGCCGATGTTATGCCTGGTATTGTCGTATTTTTCACCGACATTACCTAATCCGACAATAAGCAAAGTCTTATTTAAACCGACCGTGTAGTATTGCATCGCTTCACTGGTCATATCTTTCTTTTGCAGAAAAACCCCCATGTTATATCCTATCCGGTTTAGTTGGGCTTTGGCCGTGCCGGTGAGCCTCGTGCTTCTCAATAAACCATAATTCGATAGCCGTACCATTAAAATTATAGCTCTGCCGAAGCTCGCGCTCTAAGAATCGACGATAACTCCAGTGTATAAATTTGGTTTGGCTGCCAAATATTTTAAAAGATGGAACCGGATTATCAAATTCCTGAACGATATAGTTAAGTTTTGGTAAGCGATTTTTCAAACCTGCCGGCGGGTGTTTATTGACGACGTCTTGAAGCCAGCGGTTTAAGGCAGTAGTTGGAACGTGGATATGCCGGTTTTCGTTAATTTCACAAACGAGATCGAAAATTTTGGTCACATTCTGGCCAGTTACCGCGCTAGCAAAGACCAGTGGCGCCCAAGGAATAAAATCATAAGTTGCGGCTATCTCAGCGGCTATTGAGTCACGGCTAAAGGGTGTCTTTTCGTCCAGCGCATCCCATTTACTAACTATTAGTATCAGCCCCTTGCCGGCATCTTTTACCATGCCGGCGATTTTTTGGTCGAGCTGAACATTCAACTCGTTGACATCCATTAATAACAAACAAATATCTGATTCTTCGATTGCTTTGAGGCTTCGCAAAACACTGAAATGTTCGACTCCCCTTTCAATTTTCCCGGATCGCCGGATTCCTGCTGTATCCATCAGTTCTATGTCCCGATTTTCAAATCTGACAATTGTTCTATTTATATCGCGGGTAGTGCCAGCTCTGGCTGCTACAATTGCCTGTTGCTTCTGAGCCAAAGTATTAAATAGGTATGATTTACCGACGTTCGGTCGGCCCAACAGCGCAATATGCAATTGTTTGTCGTCGGCCTTTAGTTTAACTTTGGGAATGACTTTGATTAAGTTATCGAGCAGCTCATCAATACCCCTCCCTTGAGTGGTTGAGGTCTCGAAACTGGGTTTGATGCCTAAACCGGCAAAACTTATTCTCTCAGAGGGAGACTTATCGATCTTGTTAATAATTAGAAAAACCGGTTTCCGGCTCTTCAGAGCCAGAGTTGCTACTCGACGGTCTTCGTCGGTCGGCGGTATATCAGCCTCGACGACTACCCAGATTATATCGGCATCATCGACAGCCTGTAGAATTTGCTCTTGGATCGTAAATTCAAAATCGTCCTCGGGGTTTTTCAGGCCAGCCGTATCAACCAACCAAAAATCACGATTTTCATAAGTCATTTTAGCAATGACGTTATCTCGGGTCGTGCCGGCTTCTCGGGCAACGATAGCTTCTCGTCTCTCCAAAATTGAATTAAAAAGACTTGATTTACCTACGTTGGCCCGCCCGACGATGGCGATTATAGGTAATTTGTTCATCTATGTCAGAGTATAACATCTGTTGGTAGGTGTATGTAATGTCCGCTCTGCAGATTGCTTAGCTCAAACGGTCCGAATTTTATCCTGTGCAGTCTTGTAACCGTGTAACCCAGCTTCGAAAATGTCCGTCTAATTTGCCGATTTCGACCCTCACCGATAGTGGCGATCCAATTATTTTTGTCACCTTCCAGTTGAAACCAGCTGACTCCGTCATCGAGATTAACGCCACTTTCAATTTTTCGTTGGTCACCGGCTGCCAGGTCTTTGCCCAGTACAATCCTATAAACTTTTGTCTTTTGGTATTTTGGATGAGTCAAAATTTGAGCCAGTTGTCCGTCATTGGTTAATAGTAAAAGTCCTGAAGAATCTTTATCCAATCGCCCGACAGGTTTTAAACTAGCTAGATTCTGCGGTAGCAGACTGTAAATTGTCTGGCTCCCTTGACCTTCCCGGCTGACTACATAGCCGGCCGGCTTATTCAGCATGATTAATGCAGCTTGGGGTAGCGATAATATTTGATTGTTTAAGCTTACAATTGAGTCGATATCGACTTCCTGGCCCAAGGTAGCTACTTTGTCATCAATAATAACCTGACCACTTTTGATGACTTTATCAGCTGCTCGTCTACTCAAACCGGTGGCCGTTGCCACGAAACGATTTATTCTCACGTACTCAATATTAAACTTTAATTCGGCTAAAGAGAAATGTTGGTTGGATCAGCCGAACTTTGATTGGGAATTGGCTGCTGGTCAGGAGTAACTGATGGCTGGTCGACATAATCTTGTTGGGTTGCAGCGGCGTTTTCTTTGGCTAGCAATTCGTTGAGGTCAGTTTTCTGGCTGGAGGGGTCGGTTAGAGGTACAATTACTTTCTTGTTGGCTATGGCCATAAAATCGTTGTCGGTAACAACAGGCGCAGGAGGAGTGTCGCCGCTTGGTGAACTTTTCTGTGCTCCCGACGGGGTAAAGTCGGGATCTGGTTGGGGCGGTTCCTTCAGCTCTGGAGCGCTGGGAGATTTTAGAATTGGAGAAGGCTCCTCGGTCGGGACTGTTTGCTGGCTGGGGGCTTTTATATCAAACTTTGCTTTAGCTGATGCGGCTTCTTGGTCATCGACAAAGTTCTGGATCTGATTCATCACAATTGATTCCTCGCCGTCAGTTGATTGAAGTGGATTGGATTGGGGCGGACTAGCCGTGGGAGCCACTATACCGGTTGCCGCCGGCGGAAAAGCGGTCGTTGGCAAGTCAGTGAGTTGGGGCTCGGGCAAACTGGTTCCAGGATCATCCGTCACATTAATAGTTGTTGCCACCGGAGCCGAAAGGCTGGGCGGAGGCGATACCTCAGCCGGGGCGGTTGGAGATGATGGGGCTGACTCGGCTTCAACTTGTGGCTCGGTAGCTACAGGCTCAGGAGTTGTGACGAAGTTTTCGGCTGCTTGAACAGCTGCGTCAGGAATTGTTTCTATGCTCGGGGAAGGAACACTGAGTTCTGGGGAGACAACCGGTGTTGATGGTTCAGCTGTCTGATCAGAATCAACAGTCAGGATTTGGGTTTCCCTTTCGGGCTCGGCGGGCGGTAGGTCTGGGACTGATTCTAGAGTGGTCGGCGGAGTAGCCATCGTTTGTGCCGGCTCGTCAGCGGCGACCGGCGGAACAGTGATTGCTGCCGAAGGATCCGGCTGAGACGACATTGCCGGCTCGGACGGAGCGGCAGGCACAGGGCTAGTTGTTTCATCTGCCTCATCACCTAGCACCTCATGAACGGCCTTAACCACGTCCTCTAATGTAACCTGTGATTTAACCAAATAACGATCAGCTCCGAGTTTTTTTGCTCGGGCTTGGTCTTCAGCTTGGGATAGGGCGGTCATCATGATGACCCGTGTATCTTTTATGCCGTTTGTCGATCGGAGAATATCGAGCATATCGAAACCGCTGATCTTCGGCATCATTACGTCGCTGATTATTAAATCAGGGTGCTCTTTTACGGCTAGCGCTAATGCGTCTTCGCCGTCCGGAGCGGAAACAATTTGATAACCCTCGGCTTCTAATCTTGCGCGGTAAATATCACTTAAGTTGGTATCGTCCTCGACCAACATTATTTTTGCAGACATCTATCCTACCCTATTGAATTTCTTAGTTTATGCTTATGCCCTAATTGTATCATGAACTAGTCGGCATTTGAGGAGCGGCCGGAATAGTGGTATCGTTGGTGGCTATTTCTTGAGCTTTCAACTGTTCTGCTTTTTGAGCCGACAGCCTGGGTAAATTAATATAGAATGTGCTTCCCTGCCCAACAGTACTTTCTATCCAGATACGGCCATTATAAAGCTCAACAATTTTTCGGCAAATAAATAAGCCCAAACCGGTTCCGCCGACTGTCCGGGTTGCTGTATTGTCGACTCGGTAAAATTTTTGAAACAAATGCGGTATATCCTCAGCCGGGATGCCCGGACCGGTGTCTCTAATAAAAAGTTGAACAAAATTATCATCCCCAGTTAAACCGATTGATATCTTACCGGAATCGGTGTATTTCACGGCATTATCCGACAGATCAGTAACGACCTCTCTTAGGCGTTCCGGGTCAGCGTAAACGTAATAGAGCGGTCGCACTACCTGGTTGCTCGAGCCCCGGCTGGCGTCAATAAAATTACTTCCTCCCGCCATAACCTCCATCTCCAGATTCTTTTTACTGATAGCAAACTTTAAGTCGCTGGTTAATTGATCGATGAGCTCTCCAATATCAACAACCTCGGGGTGGTTGCTCAAGCGGCCGTCTTCGGCCTTAGCGCTGGTTAGCAAATCCTGGAACAGTTTTCCTAAATGCTCGGTAGCTTGATGGGCCTTCTCTAAAAACGATCGGGCTTTACTGTCAATTTGACTGACTTTATCATTTAGAGCTAATGCCAAGTAACCCTCGATGGCGGCTACCGGTGTACGCATTTCATGGCTGGCGGTACTGATGAAATCGACTCGTTGCTGATCTTCTCGGCGTTGTTTAGTAACATCCCGGAAGATTGCTACTGCGCCGACAACTTCATTTTTTGGAGCAATAGTAACCGGTGAAATAACCAGTGAAATTGTAGCGGCTGTATTCTGCCGGCCAGTAAGCTTAAAGATCTGATTGTAGTGTGTTTTGGTATTCAGGACATTTACGAATAAGTCGGCTGATTTATCTAGCGCTTCACCACTTTCCTTAGCTAATTTCATAATTTGATGAATATCAATTCCGGTGGCATCCTTGGCCGTCCAACCGGTTAATGTCGCAGCCGCCGAATTAATTAGATTTACCTTAAAAGAAGTATCAAAAACTACCACTCCATCAGCGATTGATTCCAATATAATTTCTGACTGTTCTTGTCTGGTCCGTAGCATGCTCGATAAGTTTCCAACTTGTTGAGTCTGCGAGTTTCGGTAAAGACGGCGCCATAGCCAGTAAAAACTAAAAGCCAAAACTGCCGTTCCGACAAGCAGAAGCCTCGAATTGTTATCAATTAAGCGATATTGGAACTGGGATTTTAGCAGGACAAATAATAAGGCGATAAAGACGGTTCCGACAACAATTGTTATCCCCAATATTCCGCTGTATATAGCATTGATATACCAACAAATTAGGTAGACGTTATTAGCCATAGAACTTGGAGCGTTTTGATGTAATTGATTAAGCAAGACTAAGGTTACGAACATTGCTCCGATTAAAATGGCTAAACCTTGATTATGTTTTTGAATGAACCAGTAGCCGACTACTAAATATCCAACCGAGGCAGCACATAAGATCAAAGTCATTGATGTCAGATCTAAGGAGACTAAATGGGGTTGGATTTTTGACACGTAATGAGAAGCCAGATAAAGTAACCCCAATACCAAACTCAGGACAAGCATCCACCAGTAATATATACGATACCAAATTGCTGAAACGACAGCCTGCATTGATTATCCTTGAACTTCTTAATTAGTATACGTTATTGCTTGTGCTTTACACTAGAATGATTATATCGTAAATATATCCGTAGATGTTCATTATCAGCTATGATAGTATAGGTCAATCTTGAATGGCCCTGTCGTCTAGTGGTCTAGGACATTAGGTTCTCAGCCTAAAGATCGCGGGTTCGAATCCCGCCGGGGTCACCATTTCAGAATAAGATAAATTTTTAAGCTTGAACAGTTCATTTATCCCTGTTAATTGTGTTGGATTTTGAGTTCCATACTTTATTTCGTTGTAAGTCGGCGCCCTATCGAATAATACCCCGAAAAACTCAGCTCGAAGCACTGGGTTACTCTGTTGTAGAAGCAGATCATCTAGGTGTTCCATAAAGTATTTGATGTTGCCCATCAGGGTGCGAATATTAAGTGGCTGTTTACGGGCTGCCTCTTCTTTGGCTTCCGTTAACTCCTTTACCTGGCTATCTATCTTCATTAGGTCCTCCTCCATAGATTTAATTGCCGTATTACTAGACAGTGATAATGGCAAGCTGGTATGGTTTGATGGCATATACCAAACTACCACCAAGCTAGCCATTGACCTGCAATAAATAAAGATGGTATAAGAAGAAATAACAATTACTATGGACCCAAACAACCCTAATCCTTACCAACAGCCTGACCCGCAGCCACAACAACCAACCGTCTACGGACAAGCCCCTCAACAGCCAGTAGCTAATGGTCAACCTGTCGCACCTAACCACTTCTACATCAGCCAGGATTTTAAGTTTGGTCGTGAATCATTCAGCGTTACTGATGGGCAAAACCTTATATGTGTTGCTAAACGCAAAATAATGGCTGTTAAAGAACACATGGATATTTACCGTGACGAGGCTGCTACACAACTGATATTTACTATCCAGCAAGAGAGAGCTATGGCTATGTCTAAGATATATGATGTAGCTTCAGCAGACGGGCAAAAAATGGGCGGGTTCAAACTGGAAGCTATGCAATCCATGATGAAAGAGCATTGGGATATACTAGACACCAATGACAATCCTGTAGGTGTTATTGACCAAGACACCAATACGGCTATGGCAGGTAAAGCCGTTGATATAGTGGGTGGTGTCCTAGGTGGTTTATTTGGAGGTGGCGGTGGTGCTGCGGGTGGTATGGCTGCTGGTAATGGTATTGGCAGTATGATTCCCCAAACATTTGTTGCGTCTATCAATAATCAGCCAGTTTGTAGATACCATGAACAGATGAACATAGGGGTAATGTTCAAAATGGATATAGATTTTAGTAGTGATACGGCTGGCGTATATGACCGCACACTTGGTATAGCTGGAGCTATACTGCTTGCCAGTAAACACATGAGTCAAGATAACTAGGAGGGCTTAGGTTATGCCAAATACATTTACTACCGTTTCCCGTCAAGGATTCGGCAGTCGTATTATGGGCGCTATTATTGGCGTTCCAGTTGGCATAGTCTTAATATTTGGCTCTTGTATCCTGCTGTATTGGAATGAGGGGCGTACGGACTACTCAAAAATAGCCAGTAAGTCCATGGTCGTTCAAGCTAGTCAGGTTGACCAATCAGAAAACGGTAAGTTCGTATCAGTTACGGGCAGCGTATCTACTAATCAGCAGATTGGTGACGGTGCTTATTTAAAACCTAGCACTTACGTTGCTGTTCAAAGAACAGTAGATGAGTACGCTTGGGTACAAAACGAACAAACCACCTCCCACTCTAACGTAGGTGGTTCAGCAAATAATACGACAACCTATACATATAAAGAGGAATGGACGGACAACCCAGCCGATTCAAGTACATTTCAATATCCACAAGGTCATCAGAACCCACCTAAACCTCTCAATGACACTTCAGTAGAGGCTACAAATGCCCAAGTCGGGGCATACTCATTTGACCCGCAGACAATTAAACTTCCAACGCTTCAAAATGTAAACCTAAGCTCAAACAACGTAACGCTACCTACGCCTACGACAACGGTTACACCTGGTACAGTTCAGACCACGACAACAGCCTCAAGTCCGTTATCTGACTTAACCCTAGCAAGTTCACAATACATCTATGGCGGTAGCGGTAGTTTAACTACTCCGCAAGTAGGAGATATTAGGATTAGCTACGAAGCTTTGCCGTCAGGAACTACGGCAACCGCTTTTGGGCAACTTAATAATGGTGCTTTAGGAGCATACACTGACCCGAGTAATCACACGCTATACGACCTTCTACTAGGTGATAGACAGACAGCTATTGCTACGCTTCATAACCAATATGAAACAACCACTTGGATAATTAGGGGTGTTGGAGTTGGTTTAATCTGGCTTGGTTTAATGATGTTGTTTGGCCCGCTAGATATGTTGCTTGATTTCATACCAATAGCTGGTGAAATAGGCGGGGCTATTACCTTCATTATTACACTACCCATAGCCTTGCTGCTTGGTGGAACGGTTATTATAATTGGCTACACGCTTCACCACGTAATCGCACTACTTATCGGCGTACCGTTGATATTTGCTGTGTGGATAGGGATATTTAAGTTAATTAAAAAGGCTCGTAATATACCCAAACGAGGAAGTGGCGGGGGGGGTTCACCACCTACAGCGCCTCAACAGCCCATAGCTCCGTACAATCAAGCGCCGCCTAGTAGTAGCGGCTCACTGTTCCCACCAAATAACCCAGCTAATGTACAGCCTCAACCCTCACCAGTCATGCCTCCACAGCCCGCACCGTATGTTCAGCCAAATACCTATAACCCTACACCACAACAGCCCGTTAATAACCAAGGCTATAATAATCCACAGGTCGTAACACCTGGGAATCAGCCCACACTTGAAAATAGTGGAAGTTACTATGAACCTCCGCAGCAACCACCAGTAGTGGGCTAATCTTATTCGCAATATCACCCCCAATTCACATTAAAGTTGGTTAGCTCCGCAGCACCGCACTACTATATATGCTGCCAAACTGCGAAACTGAACCAACGTAGGCTTGTTGGCTTGCCAAGGTACGTTAAAAAGTAGTAGAGCTTGTTTAATTTATCCTTTTAAGCCTGTCCTAGTCCTGGCTGTGGCGTGAAGTTGTAGAAACCGCGTAATACCTCATTCCAGCGAATAATCTCCGCTACCAAAAGCCCATATATAGCTGGTTTCAGGGTCACCAATACACTTACAACACTGTACGATATTTGTCTCACTTTATTTTGCTAGATATATCGTTATCTTTTGTAGACTTCACTTCTATGTTGGACATATAAGACGACAATATTATTACCCTCAAGATCAAATAGTATCCGATATACCCCCACTCTATAGCGATATTGGGCATCAGCAGGTTTAGTTAGGTGTTCGGAAAAGCGAAGTGGATCTTTTTGTGCAATGAACCACTCAAGCTTTGCTTTAATTCGTTTTTTGATGTGAGGTGGTAGTTTTTCTATAGACTTGACTGCTGGTTTTTTATAAAGCAGTTTGTGTTTAGCCATTATTAGATTGCCCCAAAAACCTCTTCGTGGCTGAAGTATTCTTTACTTTCCCTTGCTTCTTTAATGATTTTTAAGTACCCTGGGTCGTTAGAAGCTAGTAAGTCCTCTAGCTTATCTAAGTCTATAATAGCTCGCTCCTTTTTACCTCGACGAGTAACAATGAGTATTTCTTCATTATTTACTGCATCTAAGGCTTCAGCAAGATTAGTCCTTAGTTCTGAGGCTGTCAGTGTTTTAGTGCCCATGTTATTCTCCTAACCGTACGTTTTAATATTACTATCTAATTGTACTTTATTGAAATTGTTTGTCAAGCAAATTCTACCAGCACCTTATACCGCCTTAGTATTTCGGCACATATAACCTTCTAATTCGAGTACAGAGGGTCACCATAAGAAAGTTTCTATCCGGAGTTGACTTTATTGCCTGTAATTCTTCAATGGTAGCAGTCATAAATAACAACGCCTAACTCGTGTCCATAAGTAATAATCTGATTTTAAGGGGTTGATTCTACTGTGGTGTTTCAGCCTATCAATAGCTATTAATTTGCTCTATGTAATCAGTAAACGAACTATCTTCACATAAGTTGTCTTGATAAAAGTATAGAGTTCGTTTGTCTGTGAGTACTTTTGTGTAGAACGGTTTTTGGCCTGACTCTGGCTGAGATTGGTAATAAATCTGAACACCTCTGGCGCATGATTGAGCCTTAGGCACAGAATTGTATACTCCCTGTAAAGAAGCACTATTGAGTATAGCGGACTCTGCCTCCTCTAGTTCGGTCAGACTATTGATTTCAATCTCGGTTCCTGGCGGAAACGGTAAAGACGCATAACTGTATCCAAAATGGGTCAAGTTCTTAGGAGGAAGTGGCAGCACAAGATGTGCTTCAGGAATGTAGAGTTCGCCATTAGTAGGGCTTACTACGAGCGGGACGCTCAGCTGGTTAAGTGCCCTGACAAGGTCGTAACTAATCTTTGGAACGTATAAATCACTTAATTTATTGTTTTGTCTGTTAACGTAATAGGCTGTAAATCCAATATTTATGCCAATTACCAGCACGATAATGGCGAAGACAACAATAATCAAACGATGCTTTCTTACCAGAGTTTTTATTTTTTTCACTGATTGAAGTATATAACTCTAATGCGCGAATTCAAATATCGCTACATGATACCCTCATCAGATTCTTCATAGCCCGACTTGGTCTATAATCAAAACATGCTTATTTAAAAGCTTCTGTATAGGCCGCTGTCGCTAGTGGGATGGTAGAGCCTAAGGGTTCGATGCTGTCACAGCCACAGTCAAAGTAAGATTCAAAAGATGTGTTGTCGTTATTAACCATATTACCGATGTCAGTTACGTAGGTGGCGTCATCAGAATAACCGCTATCTAGACCCCACTCCGGGAAAGAAAGAGGTTTATCGTTTGCCACCGCAAAGGCTTCTATGTTAGCTAGACTTGGAAAGTCGGGATTATTCGGACTGTTTTGTGAACTATCTGTAGAGTATGCGGTCCAGCCTTCTTGAGCGACTGTCTCAACAGTCCCGCAGTCTAGGTCATAGGCATCTGCCCCGATGATATCAACGTATGAATTGCCAGGATACCACTCTGAGAGAGCTAAATCGTTAGTGCAGATGTTCGGGTTCCAAACGAAAAGGAAATGCGCGCCG
>DATKGL010000025.1:0-65696 GCA_035510795.1 Patescibacteria group bacterium | reverse complement strand
TAGTGCGTCCTACCAACAGTTTTGGCTTCTAGATTAAGGCAACAGTCTGCTATAAACGTGCTTCTTGCTATAAAGTCAGGCTTACGTGATGATTCTCTATAGCGTTTACGTAGTTCTTCTGGTGGATACTCATCTGTTGTTCGCAAGTACCGTATACCATCGATCTCAAGGTAGTAGATGGCTGGTTTAGACTTCTCAGTAAAATCAGTTGAATAGATCCACTCGATATAATTTTTTTCCCGAAGATCTTTAAGCCATCTACTGCTACGTCTTTTATCTTTATGACCCATGAGTGCTTGTATCTGTATACGATTTAGGAATCTATATTTATAGAGTAGTTTTAAGATGTCTTGTTGTTTAGCGGTTATGGGTGATAGTTTCATGATAGTTTCATAGTTTTAGTAAGTAGTAATTTAAGTAAGTGTAGTTGTGAGTAGTAAGTATTGTATTTATTAGTAACGTGTATTTAATTAATGCCTACCCCTCCTACTCCTTTTATTTATAAGGTAGACAACACGCTCATTCTACTCTAACACCTTAGTTATAGTCAAAAGTAGGCCCCGACCATGGGGCCAATGAATGTTGACCGAAATAAGCTTCAATTCTGTGGAAAACTATAGATATAAAGTGCTTGCAACTATCTATCTGTAGATAGTATACTATCTATGTAAAGATAGTTAGATTATCAACCTAGAGGGTAAAAACATGGCGCGAACAATAGGCGGTAAGACTAAAAATCTCATGAAGAGGCCACCGACTTCAGAGCTTACGTCTGAAGAACGTATGCAGTTAATTGCTAACCTTATTGTTGACCGAATTATTGATGGTGATCTACGCGAACAGGCGTTACCAAAAGAATTAAAACGAGTGTTGGAATGCAAAACGACTTAAAACCCCAAAATGCGGTTGCGGCAATCCGTGTCTCAACCACGAGCCAAGGCACTGATGGGGATTCGCCTGAGGCACAAAAAGAGCAAATTGAACGCTATGTAGCCAGCCGTAACATCACGATTAAGAAGTTCTTTGTATTCCTTGAGTCAGCTTCAAAAGAGCAGCAGCCCATGCAAGAAGCAGTTAGTTATTGCACTGATCCTAAAAATGAAATCAACCTCTTTATCATTAAATCAATTGACCGGTTTACTCGTGGTGGCTCGTTTTCTTATGACACACTTAAAAATCAACTTGATGACCACGACGTGTCTCTTGTCGATATTTACGGGATTATTAGTAACCAAAAGATCAATACGCTTGAACATCTTGGCGTGAAGTATAAATGGAGCGAATACTCACCGACTAAGAAGGCCGAAATGCTTGAAGCAGAGCGGGCCAAGGATGAAGTTAGAGATATCTTAAGTCGTATGGTTGGTGCTGAAATACGTTACGCTCGTATGGGTTACTGGGTACGTAGAGCACCTTACGGCTGTGAGAACGTAAAGGTTGAGACGCAAAATGGCAAGCGGTGTATTCTCGTGCCACACCCCACTGAGGCACCTTATATCATTAAGATGTTTGAATTGAGGGCTCGTGGTACACACGATGACCGTCAAATCGTCGAAGAGATCAACAAGCTTGGGTACAGGAGCAGAATTGATGCGGTGCGTGATAAACACGACCGGACTAAGATTATCCGCCAAATCGGCGGGAAACAACTCGATGTCAAAACACTCTGGCGCTACATCCATAACCCTGTATACGCAGGTGTGAACCCGGAAAAGTGGACCGAAGGTAAACCAGTAAAGTGTAAATTTGAAGGCTTAGTTTCGATCGATCTGTTTAATAGGGCCAACAAGGGCAAAGTTTATATCTCCGAACAAGCCGGCGAGGTTAGTATTAGTATTAGACAACCAGCCAAGCACCTCATTAGCAAAGGCGTCAAAAATGACGAGTATCCCTACAAGAAGCAAGTTATGTGCCCGCACTGCGAACTACCGCTCTATGGCAGTGCTTCACGCGGCAAGCTTGGTAAACATTACGAGGCTTACCACTGCAACCGCGGACACTACTTCAGAGTGCCCAAGAAGCAGTTTAACGAGGTTGTTACCAGCTACGTAAAGACGATTCATATCTCACCTGACTATATGACGGCACTGGAAACAGCCGTCCTGGCCGAGTGGGAACGCAGGCAGGCTGAACTTACCGTAGACGACCAGAACCTTGACGGACGCATTGCGGCGCTCAAGAACCAGACAGGGGCTCTAGTCAACAAGATCAAGTTTTTAACAAGCGAAGTTGCAATTAAATATATGGAGGAGGAATTAGTAAAGACCGAAACACAAATAGCTGAGCTAACGGCTCAAAAGGAAGAGATCATTAATGATAAACCTATAGATATAAGGAGAGTTATGAATTACGTAAAATACTTTGTCGAACACCTTGAATATTTGCTACTACAACAGATGAACCCAGTAGCAAAAGCAGGTTACTTCGGGGTACTTTTTGATAAGGCCCCAACCTATGCGGAGATATCCGGTTTAGGAACACCAAAAATGACCGCTGCACTAGAGTTAAATAGTTTATTCGAACATAAAAATAATGACTCGGAAACGCTGGCTGGGGATGAGGGATTCGAACCCCCGATCACGGGACCAGAACCCGTTGCCTTACCGCTTGGCTAATCCCCATCACAGAAGAAATTATACTAGAATAATACAAATGACAACTAAGTCATCTTTACTACTCGAAAATTCGACGGACGCTGCTCGTCATTTACTCGGCTGTTTACTCATTCGGGACATTGATGGTCATCACTTAGTTGGACGAATTGTCGAGGCAGAAGCATATGACCAAAAAGACGCAGCTAGTCATAGTTACCGAGGAATAACTCCAAGAACGGAAGTAATGTTTGGTCCGCCGGGACATGCCTATGTCTATTTTACCTATGGCATGCATTACTGCCTGAATATAGTAACAGGCCAAGATGGCTACGGGGCGGCAGTCCTGATTAGAGCTATTGAGCCAATAAGCGGAATTAAATACATGAAACTTAATCGAACCAATACCCCTGACGTCAAACAACTGACTAACGGGCCAGCTAAACTATGCCAGGCTCTGAGCATCGATAAGAATCTCAACGGGCATGATTTAACCAAGGCTCCGCTTAGACTAAAGTTCTTGCCGTCCATTAATCAAGATCAAATAATCCAAACTACCAGAATCGGCATAAGCCGTGACGAGCACCGGCCTTGGCGTTTTTACATAAAAGGGAACTCGTTTGTTTCAAAACTGAGTTAAAGCAATCAGCAGCTTCGTTTAGATGTTAGAATATACAGTATGGAAATAGCCGTAATAGTTTTGGCGGTGCTAGTCATAGGGCTTGGTGTATATCTGATATTTATAAAACAATCTTCGCCCAAAGAAGATCAAACTAGCACGCTGCTTATAAAAGAGGACTTAAACCAATTATCCCAGAGTCTTAATCAGATTAAAGAGAATCTCCACGTTCAGTTGTCGGATAGGATGGAAAAAAGTCAGGCTATTATGATGGGCAGTCTGCAGAAACAAAATTCTGAGAGCAATAAATTAATCACTGAAGTAACACGGCACCTGACCGAATTGCAGGAAAGTAATAAACAGGTCGTTGGGATTACTGACGAGCTTAAAGTTCTGCAAAACGTCCTGCAAAATCCTAAACAGCGAGGCGTGCTCGGCGAATATTATCTAAACTCTGTCCTCGAAAACGTTCTGCCGCCGGATCGCTACCATTTGCAGTACAAATTTAAAGACGGCGAAACAGTCGATGCGGTCATAGTTTTGGACAAGGGCAAACTTCTGCCGGTTGACTCTAAATTTACCCTCGAAAACTACAACCGCCTAATTGAAGAAAAAGATAAGATCAGACGCGATGTCCTAATCAAACGATTTAAGCAGGATCTAAAGAACCGGATCGACGAAACTAGCAAGTATATTCGCCCAGCCGAAAAGACGATGGACTTCGCATTTATGTTTATCCCCAGCGAGGCGATCTATTATGACTTGCTGATTAACAAAGTCGGCGCCACTAACACCAGCTCGCGAGACCTGATCGAATATGCCTTTCGGGACAAGCATGTGGTTATTGTCAGCCCGACTAGTTTTATGGCATACCTGCAAACCGTTCTTCAGGGTTTGCGCAGCCTGCAAATTGAAGAAAAAGCTCAGGAGATTCAGATTCGAGTCGGCGAACTGGGCCGTCACATCAACACCTACGAAGAACTGATGCAAAAGCTTGGTAATTCCCTCGGAACATCGGTTGGCCATTTCAACACAGCCCATAAAGAACTAAAGAAAGTCGACAAAGACGTCGTTAAAATTGCCGGGACAACTGCCACGGTCGAGCCAATCCTGCTTGATAAACCATCCCTTGACGATGATTAATCCTAATGCATTAGATCGATTGCCAGTGCCGCCGTCCATGAGAAATTATCTACACCCGCCGGTTCACCGGTAAGCGGATTGAAGTATTCATAAAAGCCATATTTTTCAATCAACTCCAGGGTGCTTTCCTGTAGGGCGTTGGCGTGCTTATTAAAACCATAGCGCCGCAGCCCGTCGATTATTAACCAGTTGGTATTAATCCAGACCGGACCCTGCCAATAGCCGACCGGGTTAAACCAAGGTGAATTTAGCGGAACACTGGGCACCGGGTAAGCCGGCCCGAAGATATGCTCGCTCTCCAGCATCTTAACCAGTATTTCGGCTCGGTCTTTTGTCAGGACACCGGAATATAGCGGCATTAAGGCGGCAATAGAAGTTTGTTTCAACGGGCGGTGAGTGACGAAATCCCGTGAGAAGTATTCATTGCTGATTGGGTCCCACAACTGCTCGAATGTCGACTCGGTTTTTTTGATCGATTCCACAAGTTCAGGCGGCAGTTCTTCGCGCAGAGCTTTGGCAATTTCAACCAGATGGCTGTTGGCCCGGGCCAGGATTGAGTTAAATGTCAGATCCTCAATCGCAAATAAGGAATGGTTAATGATCCGATCAAAATCATACTGCTTGCGGCGGAAGCGGCGCTGAATATCATAAAGAGCCAGCGCGTCGGTGTTTGATTCCCGCTGCTCAAGCGGTGCATATTTGACATCGGACCTGAACCAACCGAAAACGACGTCCAGCCGGGTTTTCCTAAGCGACCTAATCCAAAATGGTAACAGGTGATCATGTAATTCGCTCATCCAGGGCGGAGTGTTGTCTAATCCTGTTTCCCACGGATGAATTTGCAAAGTCAGTCCTTCCTGATGGGGGTCGCGCTCGTCATATAACCACTTGTGATAAGCAACCAGCGCCGGGAAGACCGATTTATACCATGTCCGTCGTTCCGGCCAGCGCATTTTTTCGCCGATCCTAACAATTGCCTCAGCCAGTATCGGCGGCTGGGTAATGCCGCTGGTACTGATGTCGTCAGGAGAGTAGGGGTTCAGCCAGCTGCGCCAGACCCGCGAATCTCTTAGCCTTTTACCTCGGTCGTCGCGGACTATCGGGTTAAGAACCATGTGCGGCACCATGCCATTGCTCCATTGTCCCTTTAAGATACTGAAAATCTCAAGCTTAGCCCGCTCGATATCATAGTGGCGCATACCAATTGAGATAAAACAGCTGTCCCAAAGCCACTGATGGGGATAAATTCCTTCAGCGGGGATAGTAAATAAGCCCTTATCATTATTTTTCAAAACGGCTTTAGCCCTGGTTTCCAGGGTTTCCGGTTCCTGTCTCTGATCCGGCTCGTCGCTTATCTCTTTAGCGGCGACTGACTCGGTTTGTTTGTCTGATTTTGATTCCGGCATAGCTTAATCAATATTATAACCCACCTTATATTTGTTACTACCTGGCAATGTTTTGTCCGCTACTGCGGATTTTAAAAGTTTGTGAACGTAATAATTTACATCTGTTTCTGATATTATTAGGTAATGAAAGTGTTATTTGTCTGTCGGGCGAATGTTGGCCGCAGCCAAGCAGCTATGGAATTTTACAATCAATTAGTGCCAGGGGGCGGGGCCTCTGCCGGTACAATTGTAGAAAAACCCGGAGAAAAATTAAAAGAACGCTTTAGCGCCTCAACCATTGTTGCCGTCATGAAAGAACATGGCGCCGACATGAACGAAAATTACCGGACCCAAATAACCAGAGAAATGCTTGACCAGTATGAAAAGGTGGTCGTAATGGCAGAACCGGAAACAATTCCAGAGTGGCTGAGCGAAAGTCCTAAGTTCATTTACTGGAATATCGTAGATGCTAAAGGTAAATCTCTTACCGAAACTAGAGATATAGCGGCCGAAATCAAAGAAAAAGTCGAAAACTTAGTCAAGGGCACGAATTAATATTATTTACGCTGGCCTTTTTGCCATTTTACACTGCTCAGAAATGGGCCGAACAAATCATCGGCAAGAGAAATTGTCATTTTTTTAAGCTCACTCTTTTTTGGATCATGGTTTTGGAACTCGACAAAGGGGAGATCGGAGAGAATTGCAATTGGCGTTCTCTCGCGGCCCTCACCCATCTGAAGTACCGCCGCAGCAGCTAAACCGTCAGCCACGTCCGCCAGTGAGACAGTGAAGGGCCTGCCGAACAAATCAGGCTTGCCGATGTAATCATTAAGAGCTGAAAAACCGCTATGAGCCAGTGTTATGCCGGTAGAGCCGCGCCGCAACGGTTGGCTGGTGCTGTCGGTGATAATCACACCTACCCGGTCTAGATGGAAGCGTTCTTTTAAATAGGCTCTAACTTGGTTGGCGGTTTTTTGGGCATCTTTCGGCCAAAGGACATAGTTGCCGTTGCCGTTTGACTCGTCTATGCCCGCCAAAGCGATCAAGGTATTGTCCGTAATCGTAAAATGATGCTGATATTTGCTTAAACTTGCCGGTAAGTATAAATCGGATTCCTGAATAACGAGCTTTTCTTTGTCTTGTTGCCCGAACGGAACAACATTATTTTCACAAAGTGAAACGATTTTTGAGGTGATTGCCACCACGCAGCCGTCCTCGAGCTGCCCGATAGCCTTGTCGAGTAATGAGTCCAGATCAATTACTCCGGCCTTAATCACGTCAGTTTTGATTGCTTTTACTATCATGCTGTAATCCTATCTAACGGAAATAGCTACCGTTCTTGCTACTGCAATTATTTCATTTGATACTTGTAATTGTACAGGGCTGTGCCACAATATGTTTAATGCTAGAGCTTATCAGGAAGATTGCCGAGTAAGCCATGGGGGTTGAGAGAGAACCAACGCCGATTGATCCAGACACCGGCTTGGTACTCGACTCCATCTCGAAAATATGTCCTGGGGGTGATACTTGCGCTAGTCATCTCAAAAACCCCAAAAGGGGTTGTCATGATAGCGATCACCACCACTGGCATTATAAGTTTGAATTTGAAAAAGACGGGCGAGAATCTCAGCCTTGGCAATTACGCCACAGCCCTTTTGCTATCGAGCCGGATCGTCCTAGATGCGAGCACGACGAATGGCATGATAAGCATTTACCGCCCAGTTTCCCCAAAAACGAACTGGTTGTAGCCGCATATATAGACCAATCAAAAAGACTGGCTAAGCTTGGCGACTCTGCAATTAGGCTGAGCCGTCAACGATTAGAACTAGATGAACTTTACCTTCAAGCTAATCCTTCCGAAGAAAGAATAACAACTCTCAGCCGACGATTACCCGGGGCTTACGAAGAGGTAGAGATGTTAGGACTAGTTGTTATGAGAGCAGATTTGTTGCCCAATCAAGTAAAAGCTAACCCGTTTGATTATATTTACAGATATGAGCCGGAAGCTTCCAGGGACTTGGCTACAGTAATGGTTCGAAGTGCGCTGCATTTAGATGTCCTCCAGGCAGCCGCCTAATCCTGGGCGTATATCTCAGCATTGCTACACTTTTATTTAGAATAAGCGCGAGAGCGCATTAATTTTAAAGCATCATTGGCATAGCTATGATATAAACCATCATTTTGTCTGGCTTGACGCCAATCTAACGCCTTCTCGTCCTCGCTAACCAATAATTTGTAACGGTCGCCAATGTCAATCCATGGGCATTCAACCAAGCCCAATGACGAAAGAAAAATTAATCTGGGCGGCGGGTTCCCGTTAATGTGGTTAGTTTTACTTTCGGATAATATCTGATCTGTATTTTCTATATCAGCTTTGATCTTATCAATCTGTTCGGCTAGCGACTGCTGGGCAGGATCGCCCAACGCCTCCTTGATTTTCCGGACAGAATAAAGAACTGTCGAGTGGTCGCGGCCGCCAAATTTTCCTCCTATGTCGGCGGAGCTTAATCTGGTCATCCCCCGCATCAAAAACATTCCGACTTTTCTCGGTTGAGTAAGCTGTCTATTTCTGCTGTAACCAACCAGTTCACTGGCGGAAACAGCAAAATTACCCGCCACGGCCTCGAGAATTGATTCGGGAGAGATTGTCGGTTTGCCCTCTAGGTCTAGCGGACGATCATCGTGAACAACTTCAACCAAAGCAATCGGCAGTATTGGCTTTCTACCGAGATATTCCTGAGTATGATCGTTGCTTTGATCATAGACTAAAACAAGCGGCAGCTGCGGTTCAACCTGGGCGAATTGTTCTAGCAAGATATGTTTAATAACTCCGATTTCTTCAGGAGACGTAGCTTCGGCTGTACCGGGGAACGCTTCAATAACCATGGACACCTTCAATCAATTAAGTTTAGATATAGTAAAACAACTTGTTAATAAATGCAAGCAACAGCATTTTCGACCATTTAAGATAATAGAGACCAAAAACAAAGCCAAGCTGTATTATAATCAGTGGTAATGAACTATAAAAATTCAGATATTGCCCAAGCAGCAAAGTTGCTGAAGCAAAAATTGGATAAACTGCCGATCGCCCAAAAGCCGACTATCCTGCGCTCAAAAGAACTAAAGAGTCTGTTCGAGAAGGTAAAGCTGCTGCCGCCGGCGGAACGTCCGGCTTTCGGAGCGGAAGTCAACAAACTGCGTCAACATCTGGAGACTTTGGTTAACGGCGTTAAGCAGGCAACAGAACGTTTAGAGCCAATTGACCTAACAGCGCCTTTCGATATTAATGTCGAACCAAATAAGCGGCCGGCTGTGCTTTCGGCTGATGACGGCAGCATTCACCCGTTGATGATAGAGCTGGACTTGATTTTGGATAACTTATATCGGATGGGTTTCAACGCCGTCGAGTCAAGGCAAATCGATGACGATTATCATATGTTTGGCAGCCTGAATTTCCCCGAAGATCACCCGGCCCGTGATGACTATGACACGTTCATGACCAGCGAGGGGCTAATTGCTCCGGCTCATACTTCAACAATGCAGAACCGGGTCCTAAAACTGTATAAGTCCAATCTCAGCCATGGTCAGCCTATCGCCGTAGCGATACCCGGCCGGGTCTTTAGAAATGAAGATGTCGATGTCCGTCATGAGCATACTTTTTATCAGCTGGAAGGCGTTTACGTCGACAAGGGAGTTACAGTTGGCCATTTGATCGCAACTCTGAAGTCTTTTTTGCAGGAATACTATGGCAAAGACCTGGAAGTTAAAATCCAGCCATTTTATTTCCCGTTCACCGAACCAAGTTTCGAATTCACTCTGTCGTGTCCTTTTTGCGATAAAGCTGGTTGCGCTATCTGTTCGTATTCCGGCTGGATCGAACTGCTGGGCTGCGGCTTGATCCACCCCAACGTATTAAAAGAAGCCGGCATCGATCCCAAGATTTATAGCGGTTTTGCCTGGGGTGGTGGTATCGATCGGCTGGTGATGATGAAATATGATATTGAAGATATCCGGCATTTTGAGGCCGGCCGGCTAAGCTTTTTGAGGCAATTTTAGATGAAGATAAGTCTGCAGTGGATAAAAGAGTATACCGACGTCAAGCTTGCTCCTAAAGAGTTGGCTGAAAAAATCGGCTCCCAGCTCGGAGCGGTCGAAGAGATGGTTGATTTGGGGGAGCGTTACAAAGACGCCCTGATTGTTAAGGTAGTTTCGTCCGTCATACACCCTAATTCCGATCACCTAAAAGTTTGTATGATAGATGATGGTCAAACCGTTAAGCAGGTTAAGCGCGAACCTAACAAGCTAGTTCAAATTGTCTGCGGTGCAGACAATGTCCACGCCGGGATGATGGCGGTCTGGTTGCCGCCCGGGGCGGTAGTGCCAAGCTCAGTCGACAGCGAACCGTTTGTGCTTGAGGCTAGGGAAATCAGAGGTGCTGTCAGTAACGGCATGTTGGCTAGTCCGAAAGAACTGGGGATCAGCGACAACCACAGCGGTATACTTGAAATTAATGACCCAGTCAAACCGGGGAAGAGCTTCAGCTCATTTTACCGGCTGGATGACACTGTTATTGATATCGAAAATAAAATGTTTACCCATCGCCCGGACTGTTTTGGGATGTTAGGAGTTGCTCGGGAAATAGCTGGCATTAACGGGCAGGCTTTTGTCTCGCCTAAATGGTACCAAGACGCTCAACCGATAAGCCAGCCGCGCTCGCCGGAGTTGCCGCTAAAAGTGATTAACCAGGTTCCTGGATTGGTGCCTCGTTTTATGGCAGTAGCCATGAAAGGAATTAATATTCAGGCCAGCCCTCTTGGCATCCAGACATTTCTGAGCCGAGTGGGAGTCCGGCCGGTAAATAATATTGTTGACATCACTAATTACGTCATGCTGCTAACCGGGCAGCCGCTGCACGCCTATGATTATGATAAAGTCAAAACGCTTTGTTCTCATCCGCACGATGTTGAAATCGTCGCCAGAAAAGCTCTGGCTGACGAAAAGATCAAACTTCTCACCGGGAAAATCGTTAAACCTGGCCCGGAGACAGTCATGATAGCTACCCCCAAGCAGGCAATTGGAATCGGCGGTGTAATGGGCGGCGCAGAGACCGAGGTTGACGACCAGACTAGCTCAATTATCTTGGAATGCGCGACGTTTGATATGTATTCAATACGCCGGACATCAATGGCGCTGGGCTTATTCACAGATGCCGTCAGCCGCTACAATAAGGGACAGAGTCCTTGGCAGAATGACCGGGCGCTGGCTAGAGCAGTCGAAATGATTGAGGAGATAGTCCCCGGAGCAGCTGTGGCCAGCAAAGTGGTTGACATTAACCGGATTGCCCGCAAGCCGCAAAACGTATCTGTAACTACGAAATTTATTAACCAACGGCTTGGTCTATCGCTGGGTGCTCCTGCGATTGCGAAGCTGCTTAGCAACGTTGAATTTAAAGTCAATGTTAAGGGTTCGGAGCTGAGCGTTACTCCGCCGTTTTGGCGAACTGACATCAGCATCGCCGAGGACATTGTTGAGGAAGTGGGACGGCTGTACGGTTATGATCATCTGCCGGTCGAACTGCCCTCCCGTCAGGTCAAGCCAGTCCAAAAAGACCATCTTCTTGAAGTTAAGGCTAGATTGAGGAGCATACTTGCCAGCCGCGGCGCCAATGAACTATTAACCTACAGCTTTGTCAGTACAAAATTATTTGAAAAAACCGGACAGCCACCAGCCAACGCCTTTCGCATTAACAATGCCAAGAGTCCCGATTTGCATTACTACCGCCAGAGCTTAATTCCCAGTCTCCTAGAACGGATCCATCCCAATATTAAAGCCGGATATGGCGAGTTTGCTATATTCGAGATTAATCAGGTGCACGGTAAGGACCTGATTGACAGCAAAACCAAATTACCGGTCGAAGAGTTCAGGCTCGGTTGTGTGGTGGTAGCTGACGAGAGGATTGCCGGCCAAAAGTATCAAGGATCAGCTTATTATCTTGCTAAAAAGTATGCCCAAGATGTACTAACTGAGTTCAATATTCAGGCTATCTTTAGCGATGCAGCTGATTACCAGCCAAAACTGGCCATCGGCCGGGCGGCGATGGCGCCGTTTGAACCCAGCAGAACTGCTATTGTCAAAACAGCCGCCGGCGAACTGATTGGCGAGCTAGGTGAGTTTAAGTCAGTTGTCCGCGAGAGTTTTAAATTACCTAAATTTATTGCCGGTTTCGAGTTTGATGTGAGCAGACTAGCCGAGAACCAAGCCGCCAAAGATTATGTTGCTTTGCCCAGATTTCCTTATCAATATCAGGATATTTGCCTGCGGGTTGCCAACCAGGTGACCTATCAACAGCTCTATCAGCTGATTGAGGATACCATTGATAGTTGTTACCCGGCAGCGGTTGATTTTTCAATTAAGCCCGTTGACATATATCAATCCCCTAAAGATCCTGAGCGCAAACAGATAACATTTAACCTGTCAATCGCATCGTATGACAGAACCCTGACGACCGAAGATGTTAACCGGCTGTTTGAACTGATTGCCGCAGAGGCAAAATCTGAATTTAGGGCCGAGAGAATTTAGACAGCAGGATAGATAAGCAGGTATAATCGGATTTATGAGAAAAGCCGTTCGCGTGATTATGCTAAGGGATAATAATATGCTGGCCATGCATCGCAATAAGTTCGGCCAACAATACTATGCCTTGGTCGGCGGCGGCATTGACTCCGGCGAAACACCTGAACAGGCTTTGGTTCGTGAAGTCAAAGAAGAGACTTCGCTTAATATCAGCCGCTACCGGATGGTCTTTGTCGAAGAAGCCGGCGATCCTTTTGGCACTCAGTACATTTACCTAAGTGATTATCCGGGCGGTGAGGCATCTTTGCCGGACTCTTCGCCCGAGGCGGCGATTAATAAACTCGGGAAGAATTTATACGACGTCCAGTGGCTGCCGCTGGATAAATTAAAAACAGTGCCATTTCTATCTGAAACGCTTAAGTTAGCCATTCTTGACGCGCTTAAAAACGGCTGGCCGGACGAACCGGTGACGATTCACCGCGGCATGTACCGGGGAGGCGAAAATGGCGCGTAAACGCGACCGGATTTTTGCCCTAACCATGGCTTTGACTTTCTTCATTACAGCGCTTGGTTTTAGTTTCTTTGTTATTTGGCAAATGATTTCGAGCAGTAACTCGAGTTCGTCAACTAGCAGTAACAGCAGCACCAGTAAGACCAGTAAATCAAGTACGACGCCTAAACTAGCTGGCACTGAAATGACCGACTTCACGCCGGTTGCCAGTGTGCCGTCTCTTAAAATAACAGATACTAAAATTGGTACCGGTGCAGTTGTCAAAGCCGGTCAGACCGTCACCGTTACCTATACCGGGGCAGTCGCCTCGACCGGTATAATCTTTCAGAGCTCGCAGGACAGCAGCCCGCCCTATGCCACACTAAACCTTAGTGATGTTATTAAAGGCTGGCAGGAAGGGATTCCCGGCATGAAAGTCGGCGGTACCCGCCAACTATTAATTCCAGCCAATTTGGCCTATGGCGCTAACCCGCCTGCCGGCTCCGGCATCCCGGCCAACGCCGGCCTGGTTTTTACGATTTTACTGCTTAAAATCGGCTCTTAGTATTTGTGCACAAATGTATTAAAAAACACAATATATAGTGCCTTGAAATTATTACTCACACTATATATAATCTAGCTTATACTTAAAAACATAACAAAGAGGGCCCCTAATATGGTCAAAAAAATAACAATATTTACTACTAACACTTGCGCATACTGTGGCATGGTCAAGAACTGGCTGGGTACCAAAGGCCACCAATATGAAGAAATCAACCTGGATCAATTCCCCGAACGCCAAGCTGAAGCGCTTCAGATTAGCGGCGCATTAACCGTACCGGTAACTGTCGTGACCCTTCAGGACGAGACTCAGCAGGTAATCGTTGGCTATAATCTGGCGAAATTAGCACCGGCAATTAATTGATATTTAAGAATCAGAAGGCTTAATACCCTCAGGAAAAATCTGAGGGTATTAATATTTAGTGAGTAGGTTACAATAAAGAAAATCAGTATGAATGATAAAAACACCCATGACGTAATTATGATTGGAGCAGGGCCGGCAGCACTGACTGCTGCTGTCTATACCACCCGGGAGGATATCGAAACTCTTTTGTTCGAAAGAGGAGCTATTGGCGGCTTGGCGGCAATAACCGACTGGATAGATAACTACCCCGGTTTTCCGGACGGGACGTCAGGGCTGGACTTGTCAAGTAAACTGCGCAAACAAGCCGAGCGGTTCGGTGCAGTCATCGAGCTCGGCGAAGTGACCAAGATAACCGACCAAGGTAAATATAAATTACTTGAGACATCGATCGGCGACCAATACGCGCGGGCGGTGCTAATTGCTACCGGCAGTGACTATAAAAAGATCGGCGTACCGGGCGAAAAAGAATATCTTGCCCGCGGCGTTCACTACTGTGCGACTTGCGACGGGGCTTTCTACCGCGATAAAAATATCATTATTATCGGGGGCGGTAATTCTGCCGTTCAAGAGACCATGTTTTTAACCAAATTCGCTAAGCATATTGATATGCTAGTTCGTGCCGACAGTTTTAGGGCCAGCGACGTCTTGGTGCATGAGCTCGAGAAGAAACACAAAGAAAAAGTAACGGTTCATTTTAATACCACGACAGATGAAATTGTAGGCGAGAATAACAAGGTTACTAAAGTTATCGGGACTGACAAAACAACTAACAAAAAAGTCGAATTTCCGACTGACGGGGTATTTGTTTTCGTCGGGCTGCAGCCAAATTCTCAATTTTTAGTTGGTAGCGCAATCGAACTTGATCCAATCGGGTTGATTAAAACCGATAGCCGTTTAGAGTCTTCAATGAAAGGTGTTTTTGTGGCTGGTGATGTCCGCTCTGGTGCCACCATGCAAATCGCCAGTGCTGTCGGTGAAGGTGCTACGGCAGCCATGATGATCAGGCAATACCTAGAAGGCAAAATACAAACCCCCCAAAAGAATTAATAGTGCTATATTTACCACCTCGCTGGAGCGTAAGCGTTACATTTTAACGAAATTATAATTTAAAATAAGTACCATGCACGAAAAATTCATGAGACTAGCAATTGCTGAAGCCCAAACTGCAAAGACCGAGGGGAACTATCCCTTTGGCGCGGTTGTCGTTCAGGGCGGGGAAGTCATAGCAACTGACCGCTGCCGGGAACTGACCGAGCACGATGTTACCAAACACGCTGAGCTATTAGCTGTCGGCAAAGCTTGCCAACAATTAGGCAGTCTCTCTTTAGCAGAAGCAACGCTTTACGCTTCCGGCGAGCCGTGCAATATGTGTGCTTCAGCGGCCTTTCAAGCCGACATTGCCACGGTTGTGATAGGTGCTGCCCGGGCCGATTTACCGGATTTTTTCAGAAAACGGAATATCGGCATTCAGCAATTGGCAGATGACGCAAGCCATCCTGTAGAAATAATTACCGGTGTGTTGCAGGATGAAGCAATAGCTCTGTTTACTGGCGTCGACAAATAGAATTTCACAAGCTGAACAGGCTCAAAATTACCCATACCAGCCTTATTGAAAGAAAATTGAAAATTTGTGCATAATTATATGCAGTGAAGCGCCAGAATAGATTAGTTCAATTAAAATCAAAATGTTCGGAACTGTATAAACTAGCCATTGGCCGGGAGTGGATATTGGCAATTCTGCTGGCGGCTGGCGTAGTTATCGTCGGACTGGTTATCGGCTTAATCGGCAAAACCGTTATCGCGGTCAATCAACCTCATTACATCCATTATTTGCTCGAGCCGCATAATAAGTTGAGCTTTCTGGCTAATTGGGACGGCGTTGACTATATAAATATTTCACGCCACGGTTATACTAGTAATTTTTCGACAGGCTGGTTACCGCTCTATCCGATTCTGATATTTATAGTTGATAAAATTATTAATTCATCTTTAATGAGCGCCCTGGTCATTGCCTGGGCCAGCCTAATTGGTGCGATTTATTACTACCAAAAGATTATTAAACTTTTTTTCCGGGTTACTACCAACATTAAAGCTTTGAAGGCGGTATTATTTTTTATTTTGTTCCCCAGCGGAATATATTTTATAGCCGCCTATACTGAAAGTTTATTTGCATTTCTGTCTTTAGGGGCAATCTATTATGCTCTGAAAAAGAAGTACCTGCCCAGCGCTCTGTTTGTCATGCTGGCGACAGCCACGCATATAACGGGCATATTTGTCCTGGTGTTGGTGGCGTTAATCCTGTTTGAAGAAAAAGACAGAATCCGCAACATTGTCATAACGCTGTGCGCCGGTAGCTTAGGTCTCATCAGCTACATGACTTTTTTGTTGATTCGTTATCACAACCCGTTTGAATTTATCTCAGCCCAAAGGGACCACGGCTGGCTTCATACGACGCTATTGAGTCGACTGAGCAATTTGTCTGCCATCGACATCATTGTTGCTGCGGCACTCGTATTGACTGTTGTCTATTGGTGGAAGCGTCGAAAAAGTTTCTCGATATATTCTGCCCTGTACCTTCTGATACCGTTAGTCGGCGGTCAGTTTGGCGGTTTCCCCAGGTATTCTTTGATGGCCTTTCCGCTGCCGTTTATGCTCTATGACTATTGCCGAAATAAAAAATTGCTGAGCTACGGCGTGCTTGTAGTTTTCTTCCTGTGCTGGACCTACATTTTAATTCGGTTTGTGGCAGGTTACGTCGTTAGCTAGGTGAATAGCTCGCCAAACCGATCAAGACAAAGCGTTGTTAAAGGCTTTTGTCGCCCAAATAACCACAACAGCTGCCAGAGGAACCATAAACAGGAAGGCTTCGCCGACTTGAGCTTGGAAAACATGCCCGGCAACCAATAAGCGTCCGGCTACAACCGCATAATAGGCGGGGTTGAAATGTGCAACAACCTGCAGCCAGGTTGGCGCCAGCACCATAGGCAGCAGCATCCCGGAGAGCAGGATTATTGGCAGGTTAATACCTTGGACTATCGGAGACAACCTGTCTTCATCTTTCAAAATCAACCCGAGAGCATTGCCGAACGATGAAGTAGTAATCAGCAACAGCGCTACTAAAATCAGCAGGACGAGATAGCCAAGAATGTGGACATGGAACCCAAACGGAATAGCGATAAGCGTAAAGAAGACTACTATTACTAATGTGTTAGTCAGATCCCGCAGGACTCTTCCGGCCAGTAAAGCGAACCGGCTGACGGGCGTGACACGGAACCGTTCTATGACTCCGTTTTTAACTTCGTCAATCATGTTGTAGCCGACAAAAAGACCGCTTAAAAATGCCACGATTACCAGCAATCCCGGAACGAATAGATTAAGAATATCCTTAGAGCTATAACCGGGAATGGTCAGTTTTTTAAGCAGCGGTGAAAAGAGCAACAGGTAAATAACAGGGGTCAGCATACTAATTATGATGTATATCGGGTTGCGCAAAGTTTCCATCATCTTTCGCCAGAACAGAAGCCTAGTATCGTGCAGAGTTTTCATTATTTATCCCCCTCAATGTCTTTGTCTCTTAACGAGTAACCTGTTTTTTTCAAAAATACGTCATCCAGCGACGGCTCCGTAATAACTATTGATCGAAGTTTGATCTTTTGCTGGTCGATTAATTTCATGAATTGCGTTACAGCCGCGGCATCATTTTTAACGTAGGTTTTTATATATCCCGAATCCTGCAACACTTGTTGCGTATAGTCCTCTTTTTTAAGCAATTCAATTAATTTATTACCTAGTTCATCCTGTTTTTCGATACTGATGGAAATGCAGTCTCCGCCAACGGCTTTTTTTAGAGTCTTTGGTGTCCCCTCAGCTACAATTTTACCTTGGTCGATAATTGTCAGACGGTCAGACAGGACGTCCGCTTCCTCCATATAGTGAGTTGTTATAAAGATTGTCACACCGACTTCTTTTAGTTTGATAATCTCTTTCCAAAGATTTGCCCGATTTTGCGGATCAAGCCCGACTGTCGGTTCATCTAAAAACAGAACATCCGGCCGATGCATGATGCCGATCGCTACATCTAGTCGCCGCCGTTGTCCGCCGGAATAGGTATAGACTATTCTGTCGGAAAAATCGTCTAACTGCAGCAGTTTGATAAGCTCTTGGGCCCGTTCTTTCGCCTCCTGGTCCGACATTCCATACAGGCGTCCCTGTAGGATTAGATTTTCTACTCCTGTGGCTGGTCTGTCGGAACCGCCGTTTTGGCCAACATAGCCGATATGCCGGCGCACTTCATCGGGTTGTTTTGCCGTATCGAAGCCGGCAATAGTAATGCTACCGCTGGTGGGGTCCATAAGAGTTGCCAGCATACGCAAAGTAGTAGTTTTACCGGCGCCGTTAGGGCCTAAAAAACCGAATATCTCACCGCCGGGAACCGATAAATTAACTCCGTCAACAGCCTTAACAACCCCTCTTTTTCCCGAAAAATATTTTTTTAAATCTTTTGTTAGTACTACGGGTTTCGCCATGCGGGCACTATCCTCCTGGTTGATTATTTTGTAGTCTAAGTATAACCTAATCGCTGTCTGTCGAAGACAACATTACCGTTAGCTCACCAGCAGCCGTGATATATTTAATTCATGACAGCAATAACATTCAACCAACAATCACTAACCGTAAAACTCAAGGGTATCGATAGGCTATTAGCGTTTAAAGGGCGCGTGGAGATACCTCTGGCTGATATTGAAAAAGCCGAACATAACGATCAACCGGTGATGGATTTTCGCCATGCCACTTTTGGAATCGGCACGATATTTGCCGGTCGCGTGCAGATCGGGACATTCAAAGAAAACGGCAAAAAATCATTCTGGGATGTTCATGACCCGAAGAAAGCCATACTGATCACGCTCAAACACGACACCTACTCAAAATTAGTAATTGAAGTTGAGCATCCTGAGGATATCATTAAACAAATTCAGTCGTTAGTTCAGTAGCCACAAAAAAAATAGTTTGGTAATTCCGGGCAAATTAGGTATAGTTATCTAGTAAATTTATGAATTTTAATAAAAATCCGAATCACGAATCTTCAATTGCTGGTATCGTAACGGTTAACGACAAGGGTCAGGTAGTGATACCGGCTCATGTCCGTTCTTCGATTGATCTTCAGATTGGCGATAAGCTGTTGGTAATGGTTCATCCATCCAAGTATGGGCTGACGCTAATTAAACCTGACAGTCTCGAAGCTAGTGTTCAAAAAATGCTCGAAAAACTAAGTGACGCTAAAGAATTACTGAAATAAGGGGTGGTAATTAATGGAAAAATCTAGTCACGGCACTGCTGTAGTTGATCATCATCGCGAACGAAGCCATGAAGAGATCATGTTTATTATCGTGGCGCTTATGCTGGCGATGTTGCTTGGCGCCCTAGATCAGACGATCGTGGCGACGGCACTGCCTAGGATTGCGACCGATCTGCATGGTCTTAGCAAATTATCCTGGGTAGCCACCTCTTATTTACTCACCAGCGCTGTAGCGACACCGCTATACGGAAAAATCAGCGACCAATACGGCCGTAAGAAAATTTTTCAGGCATCGATCATTATATTTCTAATCGGGTCGGCACTTTGCGGCTTATCCCAGAATATGGATCAGTTAGTGGCGTTTCGGGGGCTCCAGGGAATTGGCGGTGGTGGATTGATGGCTCTATCGATGACTATCATTGGCGACGTGGTGTCTCCACGCCAAAGAGGTAAGTATTTGGGTTATGTCGGAGCGGTATTTGGGATCTCGAGCATAGCCGGGCCGCTGCTCGGCGGATTCTTTACAGATTCATTGTCATGGCGCTGGATATTCTATATTAACATTCCGCTTGGTTTGTTTGCTCTTGCGACAATTGGGGCCAGACTACACTTGCCCGTCACGCGTTCGGAGAAAAAAATTGATTACGCCGGGGCTGTTTTGCTGGCGGCTACAGTCGTGCCTATGATATTAGCAACTGTCCTTGGCGGCATAACATACCCTTGGGGATCTAATATCATTATTGGTTTATTTTCGGGTACGGTAGTGGCGGGAATACTGTTCGTCCTTTATGAACGTCGTCTAGGTGTCGATGCGCTGATGCCGATGCACTTATTTGAGAATAGGATATTTTCGGTGTCGGTACTGCTGTCTCTTGTGTCAGGACTAGCTCTCTTTGCTGGGGTATTATTTATCCCAGAATTTCAACAGATTGTCCGGGGAGATTCGGCAATCAAATCAGGTTTATTGTTGCTGCCAATGGTAGTTGGGATGCTCACTGGCGTGATATCGAGCGGGCGGCTGATAACCAAATTCGGCCATTATAAAATTTTCCCTATCACCGGGTCACTAATCACGGCACTGGGGCTATGGCTGTTTAGCCACCTTGAAATTCACAGCTCTCAGTTGAAGATGTCGTTTTGGATGGTGGTATTAGGCTATGGTATCGGTTCTTTTATGCAGGTAATGACGCTCGCCGTCCAAAACTCAGTCCCCCATGAGGAGTTGGGCGTATCAACGGCGGTGGCCACATTTTTCCGGAGTATCGGCAGTTCGCTGGGAGGAGCAATTTTCGGAGCTGTTCTAATTAATCGTTTAACTCTCCACTTGAAAGACTTGTTACCGCCAGCCGCCAGCGGACATCTGGTTATTAATGCCAGTCAGATTGAGAATGGTGTTGCCCCGGCCGCTTTCGCTAAGCTGCCGCCGAGCATTAGCCATGACGTTTTGCAAGCCTTTACTTTGTCTTTCCACGACTTATTCTTATTGGCGATCCCGTTTGTCGTACTGTCCTTTGTGGTTGCTCTCTTTCTGAAGGAAATTCCACTTCGCTCGACCATAAAAGGGACCGAAGAAGTCTAGTCGTTGAGTAGCATTTAACTCAATATTTAGATTCGGTAGTGTATTCAAAAAGCCATCATGTTAGTGGTAATTGTTAGACTAAAACAAATTTGCTTTTAAGGCAAAAACTAATCTATCATGACATTAATATGGTGTACAGGCTTGGCCAGAGGGTTAGACCGAAAGTAAACAAACTCAGGTTTTTAAGTGTGTTTGTCTTCACATGCCTAACGGGAAGCATGTTCGCGATTGCCTATGCTGATCCGCTGGTTGTAAGGACTTCAACTTTTCCGGAGCCCCACCAGGTTTACTCAGCGGCAGGCAATAGCGAAGTTAAACTTTCGCGACCCGGGACCGCCTCCTCGTCTGGGCGCCTGAGTGTCGTCGCCAACCCGGTTAGTTCATCTTCGCCATCGACTGACCTGGTAAACGACTCGTGTACCGGCTTGTTCTCGCCCCCCGTAACTGGCTTGGCAACCGCGATAGCTCCCGAACTGCGTAAATTGGCTCAGTATGAACAACTTTGCAACGGCAACTTAGTAAATCGGTCGTCTTTCTTTGTCCCAACGCCAATCACTGTCGCTGCTGCCGCATCAGACGCCAGCGACGCGGCAACAAAACTTATCGAATATGCCAGCTTTGGTATCAAGCCCTTGGTCTTCATGGAGCCCGACACCGATAACGGTACCAATATTGACCTTAATCTTTATCAAGCCGGGGCTTATGATAGTGCGCTTGACGCCTACTTCGCCGACCTGAAAGCCGACGGTGTGACCGATGCGATGATGGGAATGTGGGTAATTCTGCCGGAAGGAAATATGCCGATATGGACGACTGACGATCCGGCGACTTACTCAGCTGACGTAGTCAAGACGATCCAATTTCAAAAAAAATACTTTCCCAGTAGCCTGTCGGCCATTTTGTTAAACAGTGAAAGCTATCCATCGGCCAGCTCGTGGAGTGGCGGTAGTTATAGCAGCCTGTTGCCATATTTACAGGGGATCCCGACGGGCCTTGTCGATAGCTTCGGACTTCAAGGATTCCCGTGGGCGCCACCAGCCGACCAGTTGGGTGCCGCGGACTATGACCCGAGCGTTTATTTACCGACGAACTTAGCCAGCGAGGCGGCTAAGGCGCTCGGAATAAGTAGTATTTGGTTCAATACAGGAACATTTAATCAGATGTATACCCAAAATAGCGCCGAAACAGTAACGCTTCAACCCCTACAGCGCCAAGGCATGTTAAATGGGGTCCTGGCACAGGCGAAAGCCCTGCAGGCTCAAGGCTTTAGCGTTGCGATTCACTTATTTGCCCAGAATAAATCTAACACTTCCGAAGCCGACGATTGGTCATATTGGCAAACGTCTCCTAACGATGGTCCGGGCACGGCTGTCTTCACGACTTTTGTTCATCAGGCCGCTGAAGCTAACATCCCTCTTTGGCTGTTTGATACCTATGATCAATAATCGTAGAAAAAGTTACCGGACGTTTAAATCTGAGGATACCCCGGGAAGAAATCTGTTACCAGCCGCCGCTCGTCAACAGACAAGTTTATCAATTCCTTGGCTAGAGTTTCGGTCATCGGCTCTGGTCCGGCGACATAAATCAGACTGTCTTCTTTCGGCTGAGCCAGCTCTAGAATCCTGCTCCCATTAAGCCGTCCAGTTAGACCAGTCCAGTCTGGGGTTGGTTGGGCGACTACTATAATCCGTTTCATGCCATAGCGTTCAAATAATTTCTGAAAGATTATTTCCTTCTCGTTGCTAACGCTATAGATAAAAGTAATATCACGTACCTGCTTAGTTTTGTTTAACCACTTAATTATGCTGTGAAAGGGTGTGATGCCGATTCCGCCGGCGATAAAGACTACTGGGCGTTCAGACTGCTTGGGTAAGACGAAATCTCCCATGGCGCTGCTGACATAAACCTCGTCCCCGGCTTTTAAGTGCACCAAAGCCCGCTTAAAGCTGCTCGATTTTACGGCAATTTTAGTGGTAATGCTGATAAGCGGAGCATCAGTTGGTGAGCTGCTGAGAGTAAACCAGCGTTTGCTGCCCCGGTCATCCGGGAGATGGTGGGGTATATTGATTTCAACAAACTGGCCGGCAATATAGTCGACCGGCCCCTCGGGCCTTAGCCAAAAGGTAAAAATATCAGGTGCTTCTTTATGGCTTCGTACCAGAGCTGCTTTCATAATCAATTCTCTCTCTGATTAGTGTACAATAGGTCACGTAAGCGAAAACGAGGAATACTATGACTGATTATAATCAAATTCTTGACGTTGGGGATTACCAAAACGGTTTAGTCAATACAATCGTAGAAATCTCCAAAGGATCATCTAATAAAATCGAGTGGAAGCGCGACGAAGGTATTTTTAAGATTGACCGCGTCGAGCCTGTTATTTTCGCCAAACCGGCCAACTATGGCTTTATTCCGAAAACTTTGGATGAAGATGGCGATGAGCTTGACACCCTGATAGTAACTGACGAATCGATTCCAACCGGAGTCTGGGTGGAGATGAAGATCATCGGTGTTCTGAATTTTGAAGACGGCGGGGATATGGATCATAAGATAATAGGAGTTGTTGCTGATGACCGGCAAACCAATGATGCCGTCACTAGTCTCGACAACCTGACGCCGGGTTTGAAAAACCAGATCGAACATCATTTTGCACACTATAAAGATTTAAAAAAACCGGGTACCACAAAAGTTCTGGGCTGGGGCGATATTGCCGCCGCCAAACAAATCATTGAAGCCTCGATTAACCGTTATCAGCAGCATAATTCCCAATCCTAAATCACTAAAGACTAGGGCTAACTGATGCCGTCAATACTCTGAACAGCTGAACTTCTATTCCAAAATCTGACATCCTTTAGTTGCATCAGTCCGCTTATGCTTTTACAATACAGTCAGGGAAAGTTAAGACTTAAGCAAGGAAATCTACATGAAAACTAGGGTGGCTATTAATGGATTTGGCCGGATTGGCCGGAACGCTTTTAAAATTGCATTTGACAGGGATGATATTGAAATCGTTGCCATCAACGATCTGACCGACACGAAAACTTTGGCGCACCTGCTTAAGCATGATTCTACATATGGCGAGTATCAGAAAAAGGTCGGCTTTGATGAAACTAATATCATTGTCGACGGCAAACCGATAAAAGTTCTGGCCGAAAAAGATCCGGCCGCTCTCCCGTGGAGAGACAATAATGTTGACGTCGTAATAGAATCAACGGGTTTATTTGTCGAGGCAGATAAAGCCCAGGCGCATATTAATGCCGGGGCTAAGAAAGTGGTTATATCTGCTCCAGCTAAGGGTGAAGGCGTTACGACGATAGTCCTCGGAGTCAATGATGATCAAATATACGGGGCCAAAGGAAGAATAATAAGCAATGCTTCGTGCACAACAAACTGCATTACTCCGGTTGCGGCAGTAATTGAAAATAATTTTGGCATTGATAAGGCTATGATGACAACGGTTCATAGCTATACAGCTAGCCAGCGCCTGCAAGATGCTCCAGCCAAAGACTTACGAGAAGCCCGGGCGGCAGCGGAAAATATCGTTCCGACAACTACTGGCGCTTCGGTTGCCGCCGCTCAGGCGTTACCTGTTCTAAAAGGTATTTTTGGCGGTTTGTCGGTCAGAGTACCAACCCCGGTCGTTTCATTAAGCGACTTCGTTATTATGACAAAGCGCGACGTGACAGTTGAAGAAGTTAACGAAGCTTTCAAAAAAGCGGCCGGTGAGCCTTTCTATCAAGGTATATTGGCAGTTACTGACGAAGAACTTGTCAGCAGTGATTTTATTGGTAATAGCCATTCAGCGATTGTTGATCTGAAGTTGACGTCGGTTGTCGCCGGCAACATGCTGAAGGTCGTCGCCTGGTACGACAATGAATGGGGCTACAGTAATCGCTTAGTCGAAGTTGTGGCTGATACCGGTAAGGCGCTTCATGTAAGCGAGGACCACAGCCAGGTCCATCAATAAAACATATGAAAATTTACATCGGGGCTGATCATCAGGGGTTCCATCTCAAAGCCGACTTGATTAAAGACCTTGTTCGACAGGGTTTTGAAGTTGTCGACAAAGGCAATAAAAAGATGGAGCCGGAAGACAACTTTCCGGATTATGCCAAGTTAGTAGTCGGGGCTGTCCTGACCAGTAATGACCCCGACCCGCGTGGAATTCTGATTTGTGGCAGCGGGCAGGGTATGAGCATGTTCGCGAATCGCTTTAAGGGTATCAGGGCTAGCTTGGTCTGGAGTCGTGACGAGGCGAGATTAGCCCGCAATGATGATGACAGTAATGTACTGTGCCTGCCGGCCGCCGCCGTTAGCGATAGTGAAATCGGACTGATTATTCAGACTTGGCTAACGACGGACTTTGCCGGCGCCCCCCGCTTTAAACGTCGCCTTGCGGCAATGGACGAGTTTGGCTCATAAAATGTCTGCCGAAATTTGCCCAACGATTTTAGCATCGAGACCAGACCAGTATAAATTAGCGATGCAGCGACTGTGGTTTGCCCCTCGTCTCCATATTGACCTGACTGACGGGCGGTTCGCGCCGATCCAGACGATAACCGCTGATCAAACTTGGTGGCCGGCTAATGTTAGGGTTGATCTGCACGTCATGTACGCTAATCCGGCAGCCCTGGCGAACCAGTGTATCTCGCTCGGCCCGCAACTGGTGATTATCCATAGCGAGGCAGGCGGGGACTTCGTCCCATTATCGGAGCAGCTTCACCACCACGGCATCGAAGTCGGCGTAGCTTTGTTACCGGCTACTCCAGTCGATGACATACTTGGTGCTATTGATTACATCGACCACGTTTTAATATTTTCCGGCAATCTCGGGCATTACGGCGGCACGGCAGATCTTAATCTGTTGGCTAAAGTTAATCAGCTCCGTCAAATTAAACCGCAGCTGGAAATTGGCTGGGACGGGGGCGCCAACGAGAATAATGTCATGGCGCTTGTTAATGGAGGTGTCGATGTCATTAATATTGGCAGTGCAATCAGTCAGGCTGAGGACCCTTATCAGGCTTATGCTAAACTTGAGAGAATTATAGGTGTTCATCATGACCCAACCGACACTGTCAATTGAAGAGCTCAAACTACAAGCCGAGGCCATTCGGGAGGATATTATCCGGATGCTGGAACATGCCGGCAGCGGTCATTCAGCAGGGTCGCTTGGCTTGGCCGACATTTTCACGGCACTTTATTTTGACATCTTAAAGCACGACCCTAAAAAACCAGATTGGCCGGAACGCGATATTTTAATTCTCAGCAATGGCCATACTGTTCCGGGCCAGTACGCGGCAATGGCTCATGCCGGATATTTTCCCCGTGACGAGCTAATGACTCTCAGTCAGCTCGGTTCACGCTTGCAGGGTCATCCGGAACGCCAGCGCCTGCCGGGGCTGGAAACTACCAGCGGTCCGCTGGGCTGCGGATTGAGCCAAGCTTGCGGTATGTCGTTGGCGATGAGAATGGATAAAACCGCTCGGCGCTGGATATATGTGATTATGGGAGACGGCGAACTGGATGAAGGTAATGTCTGGGAGGCCGCCATGCTGGCCGCCAAGTATCGGCTGAATAATATTATTGCTATAGTTGACCGTAATAATATTCAACTCGACGGTTTAACCGAAGAAGTTATGCCGCTTGAAGATTTGCCGGCAAAATGGGCCAGTTTCGGCTGGCACGTCATCGAGATAGATGGCAACAATATGGAAGAAATAATCAACGCTTGCGCCATGGGCCGCTCGATTGTCGAGAAGCCGGTTGTCTTGATCGCCCACACCGTACCGGGCAAGGGTGTTGACTTTATGGAATATGATTTTCACTGGCACGGTAATGTCCCAAGCGACGAGCAGGCTAAGTTGGCGCTGAAAGAGCTCAGAACACTAAAGGGTAAGATTATAAGCGAGGCGGACTAGTTATGCCGGTTGGATTGAATTTAGTGGTCGACATAACGGCCGATGACCTTATGAAGGAACCAATCCGCCTGGGGTTTGGACGAGGGCTACTGCTGGCTGGTCAGGATAATGAACAAGTCGTCGCTGTTTGTGCTGACTTAACCGATTCAACGCAAATGAGCTTGTTTAAAAATGCTTTCCCGGAGAGATTTGTCCAAGTCGGTGTGGCCGAACAGGATCTGGTGACGGTCGGCTCGGGACTGGCGGCTATGGGCAAGATCCCGTTTGTCAGCTCCTACGCGGTGTTTAGTCCCGGCCGCAACTGGGAGCAAATTCGGACAACGGTATGTATAAATAACCAACCGGTAAAAATTATTGGCTCGCATACTGGTATTAATGTCGGTCCGGATGGAGCTACTCATCAGATGCTGGAAGACCTGGCTTTAATGAGGGTTTTACCCAACATGGTCGTAATCGCGCCGGCTGATAGTTTGGAGGCGCAACGGGCAACCATAGCCATGGCTCACGATGAGAGGCCGAATTATATGCGTTTAGCTCGTGAAGCCACGCCGGTTATAACTACCAATAAGACACCTTTCCAGATCGGTCGAGCATATATTTATGCCGAAGGGAAGGACATTAGCCTGATCGCGACCGGTACAATGACCTTTCATGCCTTAATCGCTGCCCAGCTGCTGGAACAAGACAGCATTTCTGCTGAAGTTATCCACGTGCCGACAGTTAAACCCCTGGACAACGAAGTTATTCTTGATAGCGTTAGAAAAACCAAAGCGGTAATTACAATTGAGGAAGGTCAAATTAACGGTGGTCTGGGAGGGGCGATAGCAGAGTTGCTTTCAGAAGAAGAGCCGACCAAACTAAAGCGGATTGGCATGAATGATCATTTTGGCGAATCCGGGCGGGCCGATGAGCTGATGTCTCATTTCAGTTTGGATGCCGCCCACATTAGAATGGCGGCACATTTACTGCTCAGTTAGATTATTTGGTATAAGGCCACCAAAACGTTAGAATAAAATCATGCCCCTTACGCTTAACCAGATCAGACAAAACTGCCAGAAAGCACGTAATGCCTTCGAGAGAACTAGGCAGGAACATTTTGCCCTGGGGGCTTTTAACCTCGACGACGAATCGACCTTGAAAGCAGTTGCCCGGGCGGCTGCCAGCAAAAAAACCCCGGTTCTGGTTGAGGTTAGCCAGCAGGAAGTCGACTCGATCGGGCTGGATAACGTCCGGGACATGGTTGACAACTTTAAGATTGAATACGGCATCGAAGTTTATATCAACCTCGATCATTCTCCATCCGTTGAAGCGGCTAAGGCTGGTATTGAAGCCGGTTTTGAGTTTATCCATATTGATATCTCGCAAGCGAACCATGATGCATCGAGAGAGGAAATCATAGAAAAAACAAGAGAGATAGTCGCCTACGCCAAGCTGACAGGCGCTCTCGTCGAAGCCGAAGAACGGTATTTTATGGGATCGTCGAATTTGCATACCGAACCAATCGATTACGAAGAAGTCAAAAAATATAACACAACTCCGGAAGGTGCGGCTGACTTCGTGGCACAAACCGGGATTGACACTTTTGCCGTTCAAGTCGGCAATCTGCACGGCAAATACCCGGTTCCAAAAATACTGGATCTCGATCTTCTGGCTCGCGTTAGGGAAGCCATTAGCTGCAATCTTAGTCTCCATGGCGGCAGCGGTACCCCGGGCCATTATTTTGTCGATGCCGTAAAGATCGGCGTCAGTAAGATAAATATCAATTCAGACATGCGAGTGGCATACCGTAAAACCCTCGAACAGATGCTAGCTGAAAATCCCAGCGAATACGCGGTAGTAAAACTTATGGATAAAGTAATCGATGCCGTCCAGGCAGTAGTCGAGGAAAAGCTGGAAAGCTTTAATTCGTCCGGGAAAGCAATAGTTTGATTTGCTCTCAGGGTTATGGGAAAATGACGGAGAAAGCATAAACATGGACGATAGTGGTGGGCCGATAAAATTTGAAGTAATCAGCATAGGCGATACTGACACTGATGCCTATATAAGATTACTAGATGATCAAGCCCGGACCTACGAAGATGAACAGGGAAAATGGCTGGCGATGCATTATGCGACAAAGTTGCCCTTTGACCACGCAGAGGTCATCGAAGGGGCCGGTAATGCTGCCAACGCCGCCGTGGCTTTTGCTCGGCTGGGTTTGGCGACAGGCTTCGTTACTAATGTCGGCGGCGACCAGTACGGCCGCGACATAATTCTGGCACTCGGTAATAATGGCGTTGATACCAGGTTCGTCAGAATTAATCCCGATAAAAAAAGCAATTATCATTATGTTTTGTGGTACAGAGACGATCGGACAATTTTAATTAAGCATGAGGCTTATGATTATCATTGGCCGCACCTGAGAGAGACTGAAACACCCAAGTGGGCTTATTTTAGCTCGGTTAGTCAGCATGCTCTGGAATTTCATGACCAAGTGTCCGATTGGCTGGATGCAAACCCGAGCGTTAAACTGGCTTTTCAGCCCGGAACATTTCAAATGGAAACTGGCGCCCAGCGATTGTCGCGGCTCTATCGACGGACTGAGGTTCTGATTTTAAATCGCGAAGAAGCGGTAACCGTTGGCGGCGGTAATCATGACGATATCAACGATCTGCTTAATCATTTGCATGATCTCGGTCCGAAAATAGTTGTCGTCACTGACGGGCCCAGTGGCGCCTATGCTAGTGACGGAACAAGCCGCTGCAAAATGCCGCTTTACCCGGATACTGCTCCGCCATATGAGCGAACCGGCGCCGGCGACGCTTTCGCTTCGACGTTTGTCGCTGCCCTAATCAAGGGCAACACTATCGAGGGAGCGCTGCAATGGGCGCCGATAAATTCGATGTCGGTCGTACAAAAAGTCGGCACTCAGGCTGGCTTGCTTAATGAGCAGCAGCTTGAAGAATATTTACTGAAGGCTCCAAGCTGGTATAAAGCCGAAAAATTCTAACTCTTTGTCAAAGCGTAAGCTTTGCTGCTTAAAGCAGCTTGTGTTAATCTGAAACTAGCTATGACAAGAATGTTATCGGAGCTGTTATCGGCTAAAGAGCCGGATTTTAGATTAATGCTGCAGCAACTTGAGCGGGCCAACGGTGAGCCGTGCGAAGATATCAGACTCAGTAGCGAAATCAATCAAAAAGTTCAATCGAAAATCCGAAGCCTGGGACTGGACCCAACTGACACCAGCGGCCCCGAACTCTACAACGTATTAAATACTCGTCTACTGGGTGACGAGCACAGATTTCGAGAAGCGCTAGGTTTATCTGATTACGAAAGTCCGGCCGCAGTTTTTGTGGCGGTAGAGAAATTTATCAACCGGGTTGATCTGCCCCGGAGCTGTTTTGGTCTTAAGGCACCTGTCGCCAAACGTTTGTTGAAAGCCAGCTCACCGTTGAAAGCGATGAAGCAGATTGGCTATCGATCGGTTGATTCGATGCTTAAACACGAACCGGTGGAAAATATTTTTGCAGCTATTCAGATCTTTGAATCGCCATCCTGGCAGCAGAATTTTCTGGACAAGTATAAAGGCCTCCATGCTAATGATTTTGAACCTCGAAAATTGAAGATAAATTTGCTTAGCGCTAAACGCTGGCAGAAATCGGCTGAGGTTTTAGCGGGCGTCAGACACCACAGTATTGTCGAGGTTAAGGAGCTTGGAGCAGTACTGGTTCTGCCGGTTGCCGCCGATGTTCCGGCGCTGGCCATAACGTCGGTACTGTTAATCTTTCAGGCTGTCAACAATATCCGCTGTGCCAGCACTTACCTGAAGCTGCAGCAGGTTAAGCCGGATTTCGGAGCCGAAGTCAAGGAAGTTGTTAACGATGAGCCGTCCATCTCGGCCCAGATTGCCGGTCAAACCTTATCGTGGCGGTTTTTGCAGCATTATTACGATTCGCTGAAGCACGCTTTTCATCCGGCTATCTTTGAGCCTCACGTTCAGCCTGAAGACATTGATTTGGCCCATGCCGAGGAAATATTGGCGAACAATATCCCGGCACTGGAATTTTGGCTTGATACTGCCAATCTCGCCTTAGTTGATGGGGGTTATCCGGTTTCACTGAATATGTTGGACGTAGCTCTCAACACAGTCAATGACTTGCCGTTCGAGCAAAGAGTATATCGCTGCGCCCAAGAGAAGATCTGGCATAATTTATTCAGTCGCTATCTAAACGAAAACAATTTGAATTTGGTTAATCTTCAGCTTAGCGGCGAGCTGGTTGAAGCTCAGCCGCAATTAGATGAAAGAATGGATGGTATTTGATGTCACCGACACCCTTTAAACGAGTTTTGCGCTATTCAATTTGTGTTTCGGGAGCCGCTTCCGGCGAAACTGTCAGAGAATCTTACCAAAAAGCCTTAGAGCTCGGCCGGGCTATAGCCAAGTCGGGGCAAATTTTAACAACCGGTGCAACCCTGGGCCTGCCTTACTATGCAGCTTATGGCGCCAAAGAAGCCGGTGGTATGAGTGTCGGCTTCTCGCCGGCGGCCTCGCTGCGAGAGCACCTGCACAAATACCGCCTGCCGTATGATTGTTATGATTTTGTTAATTTTACCGGACTTCATTACGTCGGCCGGGATCTATATCTGGTTCAATCCAGTGACGCCGTTATAACAATTGGCGGCCGATTTGGCAGCCTGCATGAATTCACCTCAGCTTTGGAGGCCGGCAAGCCATGCGGTATCTTAACCGGCAGCGGTGGAACGGCCGACATAATCGAAAGTCTGATGCAGATATTAGAACCGCCGCACGACAGCATAGTCATATATGACGACGACCCTGACAGATTAGTCCAAAAAGTAATCGAGCGAGCCGATCAGAAATATAGGGATATTCATGAGGATCTCACAAAATCGGATGGGCACTGGTTTTTGCACCCGGATGAGCACTTGGGCCATCAAGGCTGAAGTGATTTGATGGAGTCTCTTTAGCCGAGGCTTGATACAATTATTGTTGTGCCGAAGTTTAGCATTGAGAGCGATTATCAGCCAACTGGCGACCAGCCAGGGGCAATTAAACATCTGACCAAAGGATTGAACGATGGTCTTTCCAGCCAGGTATTGCTGGGAGTTACCGGGTCAGGCAAAACTTTTACCATGGCCAACATCGTCAGCAATATTCAAAAACCAACCTTAGTACTAAGCCACAACAAAACGCTCGCCGCCCAGTTGTACGGTGAGTTTAAGCGATTTTTCCCTAACAATGCCGTGCACTACTTTGTCAGTTACTTCGACTATTACCAGCCCGAGGCCTATATGCCCCGAACTGATACCTATATCGAAAAAGACAGCCAGATAAATGATGAGATTGACCGGCTAAGACATGCTGCTACCGATGCGCTGCTGTCGCGGCCGGATGTTCTGATCGTCGCTAGCGTCAGCTGTATCTATGGAATCGGGTCGGTGGAAGATTATAGTAGCTTATCAATCAACGTCGGCACGAAAGAGTTGCTTAAGCGCGATAGATTTATGCGGCGCTTGAACGACATTCAATATCAGCGTAACGACATTGATTTTCACAGGAGTACTTTCAGAGTCCGCGGCGACGTCGTTGATGTTTTTCCGGCCGGCGAAGAGCTGGCCTACAGGATTGAATTTTTCGGTGATGAAGTTGAGCGGATTACCAAAATCGATCCGCTGACCGGTGAAATTCTCAGTGCCCCGGATAAGCTGACAATATATCCTAGTAGTCACTATGTTACTCCTAATGAAAAGTTGAAGGCGGCATTGATTAAAATCGAAGAAGAGCTCGTGAAGCGCCTGGCTCAATTTAAAAAAGAAGGCAAATTGCTGGAAGCGCAGCGCCTAGAGCAGCGAACCAGATTTGATCTTGAGATGCTGGAGGAGACAGGTTTTGTCAAGGGCATCGAAAATTACAGCCGCTACCTGACGGATCGTGAGCCCGGCGAGCAGCCGGCGACATTGCTCGATTATTTTCCTGATGATTATTTGCTTTTTATCGACGAATCGCACATGACAATACCTCAAGTAAGGGGCATGTACAATGGTGATCGGGCCCGTAAAGAAGTGTTGGTTGATTATGGCTTTCGTTTACCCAGTGCCCTTGATAACCGGCCACTGACATTTTCAGAGTTTGAGAGGCACATTAATAAGGTCGTTTACGTCAGTGCTACCCCCGCCCAATATGAGCTTAGCCGTTCTCCCGATCCCACTGAGCAGGTAATCCGGCCGACCGGGCTGGTTGACCCGGCGATTGATGTCCGGCCAATCGACAATCAGATTGACGATCTAATCAATGAAATCAGAGCTACAACCAAGAAAGGCCAGCGGGTGCTAGTTACGACTCTGACTAAAAGAATGGCCGAGGATTTGGCCGAATATTTGCAGGAAATCGAGGTTAAAGTGGCCTATATCCACAGCGACGTTGAAACGCTTGAGCGTACCGATATTCTTCGTGATCTTAGGCTGGGTACCTATGACGTATTAGTCGGGATCAATCTTCTCCGAGAAGGTTTGGATTTACCCGAAGTCAGTCTGGTGGCTATTCTCGACGCTGATAAGGAAGGATTTTTACGAAGCGAACAAGCTCTGATTCAGACTATCGGCCGGGCAGCCCGTCACATTGACGGCCGGGTACTGATGTACGCTGACCATGTTACCGGCAGTATGCAATCGGCGATCGATGAGACTAACCGCCGCCGGGCAGTTCAGGAAAATTATAATAAGAGCCATGGCATAACGCCTAAAGGTATCAAAAAAGCAATTAGCGAGGGCATGAAGCCGGAATTGCCGGAAGAAGCGAAATCAGCCAAACTTAATCTGAATAAGATTCCTAAAGACGAATATAAAATGCTGGTACGGGACCTAAGCGGACAGATGGAATTGGCGGCAGCCAATCTTGAGTTCGAAAAAGCCGCTGAACTCAGAGATATCATCAACGACATCAAAGCTAAAATGTGAGCCGAGTAATGACTCATAAAAGCCTGCTATACTTATAAAATGGCGAAGTTGACTCGCGAGGATATATTAAAGTTGGCTCAATTATCTAAATTAAGCTTAACTGAATCCGAAATTACCGAATTCACTACAGATATAAATAATATTTTAAATTATGTCGAGCAGCTGCAAAAAGTTGATACTAAAGGCCTAGTTCCGACCAGCCAGGTAACTGGTTTGGTTAATTCGACTCGCCCCGACAAAATAATTGATTATGGCTATAGCCCAGCTGATCTGCTGAAAAACGTCCCCAACGTTCAGGAGCAGCAGATTAAGGTTAAGAGAATATTAGAATGAGCGACTGGCAAGCAATCAGATCAATCGCCGATGACGTGCGGAGCTCAAAACTGAAAGCGACTGACTTGGTAGAAAAGGCGCTGGGAGCCATTAAAGAACAAGCCGCCTACGATGCAATCATCACTACTGTTGAAGAGCGCGCAAAACTGCGGGCAAAAGAGATCGACGAAAAATCATCCAATCACCAAGATGCTGGGCGCTTAGCCGGCGTACCATTTATCGCCAAAGATAATTTTTTAGCATTTGGAGCTGAAACTACCGCCGGCAGCAATATTCTAAAAGGATTTAACGCGCCCTATCAGGCGACGGCTATTGAACGGCTGGAGGCGGAAGGGGCCATTTGCGTAGCTAAGGCCAACCTAGATGCTTTTGCCCACGGATCCAGCACCGAGAACAGCGATTTCATGGTGACAAAAAATCCTCACGACAAAACTCGTGTCGCCGGTGGAAGTTCCGGCGGTTCTGCGGCTGCCGTAAGCTTGGGTATGACTCCGTTTGCTATTGGCAGCGATACCGGCGGTTCAATCAGATTGCCGGCCAGTTTCTGCGGCTGCGTCGGCTATAAGCCGACCTATGGTTTGATTTCACGCAGCGGTGTGGTTGCGATGGCCAGCAGTCTTGATGTTGTTGGTCCGCTAGCCATGTCCGTAGATGATGTCGCACTAGTTACTGATGTTATGGCCGGCCAAGACAACCTAGACAGCACCACTATTGAGCGTGACAAAATGAGCTATGACGATCTTAGTCTCGAATTAAAAGGTCAGAAAGTAGGTCTGATAAAAGAGTATTTTGATGACAGCCTTGACCCCATGATTAAACAGCTCATCCAATCCAATATTGATAAGCTTACCAAAGCCGGAGCTGAGATAACTGACGTCAGTCTGCCGTCCCTACCGCTGGCTTTGGCTGTTTACTATATTGTTTGTCCGGCCGAAGTCAGCAGCAATCTAGGCCGCTACGATGGCCAAAGATTTGGTTATAGTTATCCTGATGCCCGCACTCTCGAAGAAAGCTATCTCCAGTCCCGTTCAATTGGCTTCGGCAAAGAAGCCAAACGGCGGATAATGGTTGGCAGCTATGTCCTCAGTAGCGGCTATTACGATGCCTATTACGTAAAAGCGCAAACGGTCAGGACTAAACTGATCAATGAGTTTAATGAAGCCTTTGGGCGAGTCGACTTTCTGATTGGTCCGACGGCGCCGATGACTGCTTTTAAAATAGGTGAAAATGTCGACGATCCATTAAAAATGTATTTAACCGACATCATGACGGTTGGGGTAAATTTAGCCGGCTTGCCAGCCATCAGCTTGCCGGGTGGGATGGTTGATGGTTTACCGGTAGGGTTGCAGCTGATGGCCCCGCAGCGAGCCGACCGCAAACTTCTCGGGCTGGCCAAGACAGTTGAGGGTTTGATCAAATGTTGAGAATAATTATAATTGCCGCCGCCGGGCTAATCATCTTGTTGTTGGTTGGCTTATTGTGGTTGTGGCGTCGTCGAAAACTACGCCCGCTCCATTTCCAAAGACAGTGGGCCGAACTGCAAAAACTTTGCGCCAATAAAAAAAGTTGGCCTAATGCTATCACCGGTGCCGACAAATTACTTGATGAAGCGCTCAAGAAGAAACATTTCAAGGGCAAGACGATGGGTGAACGGTTAGTCTCGGCGCAGCATGAGCTCTCAAACAACGACGCTGTTTGGTCTAGCCATAAGCTGTCATCAAAAGTTGATCACCAGTCCAACCTGCAGCTTGGCAAAAAGCAAGTCCGCACAGCTTTACTCGGTTTTCTAAAAGCTCTGAAAGATCTGAACGCCCTATGAATGGAAAAGATACCCCCACTGCTTTAGTGACAACTATCGGCATTGAATGCCATGTCCAGCTCAAGACAAAGTCTAAGTTGTTTGCCGGCGTAGGCAATGATGCCCGGGGTGCTGAGCCCAATACTTTGGTCAGCCATATTTGTTTTGGTCTACCCGGTGCTCTGCCGGTATTAAACAAAGATGTTTTGCATTTAGCATGCCGAGCGGCCTACGCGCTCAACGCCAAGCCGGAGTTATTCAGCAAATTCGACCGCAAACATTATTTCTATCCTGATTTGCCCAAAGGTTATCAGATTACCCAGTATGATCAGCCGATTATTAAAGCCGGCAAAGTAATAATTGATGTTGATGGTCAAACCAAGGAAATTAGAATCACCAGGGCTCATTTGGAAGAAGATGCCGGAAAAAATATTCATCCGGCCGACAAAGACTACAGCCTGGTTGATCTAAACCGAGCCGGGACGCCGTTGCTGGAAATAGTATCTGAGCCTGATATGCATTCAGCTGCCGAAGCTAAAGCATATGCTCATGAGCTTTATCTGTTGATGCGCTATGCCGACGTGTCTGACGCCGATTTGTTCTATGGTAATATGCGCTTCGATGTAAATGTCAGCCTTGCCGCTCCCGGGTCTGAACTTGGAACGAGAACCGAGACAAAGAACCTCAACTCTTTCCGTTCGGTCGAGAAAGCAGTTGAGTTTGAGGTTAAACGCCAAACCGGATTATTAAACCGAGGCGAAAAGATTACTCAAGAAACCAGAGGCTGGGACGACTTAAAGCAAAAGACATTTTCGCAGAGGAGCAAAGAGGAGGCTAATGATTACCGTTATTTTCCCGATCCGGATTTGCCGCCGGTAGTTTTCAACGAAGAAGACGTAAAGAAGATTGAAAATGAGATGCCAATCTTGCCGGCCCGCTGGCGGGAGGTACTTACTGAGTTAGGCCTGAACCGCTCGCAAATAGAAATTTTACTTGAAGCCAATATTGACCTTTTTGGCGAGAAATACCTGGAACTCGTTCAACGAAACTTGAGCAACAAAGACTTCGCCAAACAAATGGTTAACTGGATTGTTAATGTTGATATCCCCCACACCCGCGAGCATCCAAGCGTAGCGGCGCCAAGCCACCGGGATAAAATTTATCAGACTGTTGCCGGCTTGACGAAAGATAATAAGCTTAGTTCAACCAAAGCTAAAGAATTAATTATTGTCCTGCTCGGAGCTGATCAATTGCCGGAAGACATAGAGCAATACGCACAGGAGAATGGCTATATTCAGGTTTCCGATCAGGCCACCGTAAACACATTAGTGGCCGATGTAATCAAGCAGAACCCGCAAGTTGTCAATGACATTAAAAATGGCCAAACCAAAGCTATTGGATTTTTGGTTGGCCAAATTATGAAGGCCAGTTCGGGCAAAGTTAATCCCCGTTTGGCCGAGCAGCTGATCAAAGAGCAAATCGGCGCTTAACCAAGTTAGTTCTTGATGAAATTAGCTCGGCGGGCCAGTATGGCCTTGCCCTGGGGCATGCTATAATTACTTTACTAATGAATACAGCCTCGAATGTTCTGTTGATTATAGTCTCGAGCGTGTTGAGTGTTTTCCTATTAATCGGCATTGTTTGCCTAGTGAAATTTTTGCAGTTGGTTCAAATGCTAAAAAGGTTTACTGCTCGTGCTGAAAAATTCGCCGACTCAGCCGAGAAAGTCGGTGACTTTTTCCAGAAATCAGATGGTTCGATAACTTTTGGGCGGTTAGTAAACAATATTTACGAAGTCTTTAAAAATAGGAAAAATAAGGAATAATTGTATGGCAAAGTGGTTGAAAAAGGTAACTGAGGGAGCAATATTTGGTGCAGTCGTCGGCTTTATGGCCGGTATTTTAACTGCGCCCAAAAGCGGTAAGCAGACGCGGGCTGATATTAAAAGCGCCACTCAGCACAGTATTGTCCAGGCTGAAAAGAAATTAAAGGAAGCTCACACCGAGTTGAGCAAGCTAATAGATCAAGCGAGAAAAATCTTAGCTGACGATAAGGGTCGAGCGGACAAACAACTTGATGAAGCGGTCAAAGAGGCGCAAAAGGTTAAGCAGAAAGTCAGAGAGCTACTGAGCATCCTTCATGAAGGTGATGTCGAAGACGAAGAATTAAAAGCTGCTGTCGTTGAAGCCGAGAAGACAATCAAACATTTAAAGGCATTTTTCTCTAAAACCAACTGATTTAATCACCTAGTGCTGTAATCTAAAATTCATATGTTCTAGTTCTTTGTTTATAATAGTTAGCAAAGAGGGTTATGGATAAATCAAAAAAACAATTGAGAGCTAGTGATTATGTTCATCTACATAACCACACACAATACAGCTTGCTGGATGGTCTGACAAAAATACCGGCTTTAATCGAGAAGGTTAAGCAGCTGGGCATGGAAGCTGTTGCCATTACTGACCACGGGACACTCTCGGGTGCCATTGAATTTTATACCGAGGCCCGCAGCAAAGGAATCAAACCAATAATCGGCATGGAAGCATATGTTGCCGCCCGTGGCTATTTGGATAAAGATCTGTCGAAAGATAAACAAATTTATCACCTTGTAATTTTGGCCATGAACACGGCGGGTTATAAGAATTTGATGCGCCTTTCAACCACGGCCAACCTACAGGGGATGTATTATAAGCCGCGCATCGATCACGACTTATTGGAACAATATAATGAGGGACTAATCATCTTAAGCGGCTGCATAGGAGGCGAAGTCGGCGATTTGCTCAGGCAAGGCCAATATGATCAGGCAAAAGCCGTCGCCCAGTGGTATAAGTCGGTCTTTAAAGACCGTTATTATCTCGAAGTCCAGGATCACGGCCACCCAAAGCACCCTAAAAAATGGAAAGAACAAATTGGCGTCACTGACTTAACGTTGAAATTAGCCGCTGAACTGAAAATTGAGTGCGTGGTTACATGCGATGCGCATTACTTAAATCACGAAGACCAAGAGGCTCACGAGATTTTGCTCTGCGTCCAAACCGGTTCGTTTTTAAGCGACAACAAGCGAATGAGTTTGGCGGATTTTGATTTGCACGTGACTGACCCCAATGAAGTTATTGACAGGTGGGCGGAAGAGCACCCCGACCTCATCTCGAACACGAAAAAAATTGCCGATCGCTGCAATGTCGAAATTGAACTTGGCCGGATATTAATACCGAAGTTTTCTGTACCGAAAGGAGAAACAGAGTATTCTCATCTTAAAGATTTGGTCTATCAGGGTATGGCTAGGCGCTACTTGAACTACGACGAAACGAAGGCCGAAAAACTTACTGTGGCTTCCGCCAAGAAAGTGCTGCCGAAGCATTTAGTTGAACGAGCTGAGCATGAATTGTCCGTCGTCAACAGCATGAACTTTGACGGGTACTTTCTAATTATCGCGGACTTTATAAATTGGGGGAAGAAACAGGGAATAGTATTTGGCCCGGGCCGAGGTTCGGCGGCTGGTTCAGTTATTTCTTACAGTCTTCGGATTACCGAACTTGACCCGCTGAAGTATGATTTGCTGTTTGAGCGGTTTTTAAATCCGGACCGTATCTCGATGCCGGATATCGATATTGATATTCAGGACTCCCGGCGTGATGAGGTGATACAGTATTGCGTCGATAAGTACGGCACCGACAAGGTTGCCAATATTGTAACTTTCGGCCGGATGGCGGCCCGCAATGCCGTGAGAGACGTCGCGCGCGTGCTGCAGGTGCCCTACGCCGAGTCTGACAGGCTAGCTAAAATGATTCCCCCGCCGGTCCAGGGGCGTCATATCCCACTTGAAACATCCATCAAAGATAACACTGATCTTAAGGCCGAATACAGGGACAACCCAACTGCTAAAAAAGTCTTTGATTTGGCTGTCCAGCTTGAAGGCACAATTCGCTCTCATGGTGTTCATGCCGGCGGCGTGGTAATTGCGCCGGACGATATAGTAAATTTTGCACCGCTTGAGCTGGCGCAAAAGGGCGTAGTTGCGACGCAGTATTCAATGAATCCAATTGAGGAATTGGGTTTGCTTAAAATTGATTTTCTGGGTTTGTCAAACTTAACCATAATCAAAAACGCTCTGAGAATAATCAAAAAATTGTATAAGAAGGATATAGATATAGCCACCATCCCCCTTGATGATAAAGCCACATTCGAACTCTTGGCGCAAGGTAATACTACCGGAGTTTTTCAGTTTGAATCAACCGGCATGAAGCGCTATCTTCGGGCCTTAAAGCCGACAGTGTTCGAGGATATTATTGCCATGGGCGCTCTGTACCGGCCAGGTCCGATGCAGTTCATTGATGACTTTATTGCACGTAAAAATGGCCAGAAAAAAGTTAAGTATTTGCACGAAAAATTGCGCAATGCCCTAAGCAATACTTATGGCATTTTGGTTTATCAGGAACAAGTTATGCAGATCGCGAAAGATCTGTGCGGTTTCACTGGCGGCCAGGCAGATACATTGAGGAAAGGCGTAGCGAAGAAAAAACCGGAGGTTCTGGCTGCCCTGAAAAAAGATTTCATAGATGGAGCACAAAGGGAGTCCGATATTAGCTTAAAGACGGTTGAAGAGTTTTGGACTCAGCTTGAAGCCTTTGCTGCCTACTGCTTCCCTAAGGCCCATGCTGCCAGTTACGCCCATATATCCTATTGGACGGCTTATCTGAAGGCGAACTATCCTGCTCCTTATATGGCGGCGGTTATGACTAGCGATTTTGATAATACCGACCGTCTGGCGATTGAAATTACTGAGTGCCGCCATATGGGCATGGATGTCTTGGCGCCAGATATCAATGAGTCGTTCCGGGAATTTGCGGTGGTGCCGGGAGAAAAACAGACAATCAGATTCGCTCTCAGTGCTATCAAAAACGTTGGTACTGGTGCGGTTGATGAAATTGTAAAAACCCGCGAAACAAGCGGCCCATTTAAGAGGATCGAAGATTTTCTCGAACAAGTAAGCACCAAAGTTGTTAATCGGAAAAGTTTGGAAAGCTTGATCAAGGCCGGGGCTTTTGATCAGTTCGAGGACCGCTCGACCCTGCTTCATAACATTGACGGCCTGGTTGCTTATGCCAGCCGTCTGCAGAAGCAAACGCTCAACGGGCAAACAGATCTTTTCATTGAGATGCCAGATGAGGTTAACACAAAACCGCAGTTAATCATTGATAGATCCGGCCCTCCTGTCAGCCAACGCGAGGAACTGGCTTGGGAGAGGGAGTTGTTGGGGCTTTATCTAAGTCACCATCCGTTGGCGTCCTATGCTGCCTTTCTTGATAAAAACGCCACTCCAATCAGTTCAATCGATAATAAGTTTGACGGAAAAACAGTTAATGTTGGTGGTTCCGTCACTAATGTCAGAGAAATTTCCACAAAAAACGGCCAAAAAATGGCTTTCGTTCGCCTCGAAGACCAGACTAATGAGATTGAATTAGTTTTGTTCCCTAGTGTTTATCAGCAAACGACAGATGTCTGGCTAAGAGATAAAGTTGTTTTAGCAAGCGGAAGGGTTTCTAACCGGGCGGCCAACAAACAAACGACTGATGATTATAAAATTCTTGTTGATGGGGCCCATGAAATAACTCCCGAGGAATTAGCTAAACCAACTGAGGGTAACAGTTCCGCCGAGGCTGAAGATGATCCGAAAAATGAGCGTGTCTATATCAGAATACCAGACAGTAAGGATCAACAAATCTTGTTATCTCTTAAAGAAGTAATTGATAAATACCAAGGCGATACGGAAGTTGTCTTGGTGCTGGGCGAGGATAACCAACGTCAGGCTGTCAAACTACCGTCGAAAATTAGTTGCCAAGAAGAAGTGATTTCGGCATTAATGGATACGTTTGGCCAAAAAAACGTTAAGGTTAAATAAGCCTAAATAATTGCAGCGATGGTATGGTTAAGTACTACCGCGGTAGTAACAATGGCTACGATGAGGATATCAACCCACGGGTGGTTGACGCTGAATTTTTCTCCGTAGACGAAGACTTTTTTCCAGGCCAGACTGTGCCTGACAATGAAGATCAGTAAATTACCGAAAACAAATACTGATATCGCAATTACCAGCCAGGAACCGTAATAATTCGTCAATAGTTCGAAACGGGAAACGTTTTGTGGTGCTGCCGTGTAGCTGATAAGTTGAGCTGAACCTGTGTTGCTGGCCTGGGGCTGACCATATATTGCCACTACTATATCGGCCGGCCCCCGGCCGACAAAATTATTCGACACGGCTATGCCATAGCCGACTTGTTGATAAGTACTGCTTAGGATCGCCTGATGATCATGGGGGTCGTTTAACCAGGCCGATAAGAGATTTGTCGGCGAAGAAAATCCGTAAGCAAGGCTTTGCGATAAGTTCGAGTATTGATTGCTGGCTGATCCTGACAAAAAAATCGGACTGATGCTTGGACTGTTAGACCAGATATTTTGTTTGACGATGGCCTGGGCTTCAGCAGCTGCGGCTGAGGCTAGTTGGCTGTTTAACTCCATGCTGGACTTGCCGCTATTAAGTCTGGCGGTGTTGGTAGTGCTCAGGAGTGAGCTGGAGGTGATTTGGCCGAAGGCGGGATGAGAACGACTTGCAGCCAAAGCACTATTAGCAAAAAAGCCTAAACCGATTATCAACACAATTGGTAAATACGGCCAGTACGGCTGAAGATAGGGCTTGGTGTGTTTCCTATGTTCACCGTAGCGTTTTTTGTGCTTGATGGAAGTAGTTGGTCTTTTTGTCTTTGCGGCTAGAACCATAGTGTTTAATTTTGCTTTTAACCGTAATTATTATATCAGTTTTCGAAAATAAAATCTGCTTTGTCTAAGGGGCGAATGTCTCTGTTGGGTGGTCAATCATGCTTTGACGAGATTAATGGTATGTGTTAAAGTCTGATCTCATGAGAGGAATTAACCGGTTCCACTCCCCCTCAGAAGGGGAACAAGTCGAAGTCGGTCCTATAACTACCTTGTTTGTTGGCCGCGGCTTACACCTTGCCGAATCTTCAGCCGCAGAAGAAGAAGACCGTAAGCGGGCCGAAGATATTTTAAAGGCTAACGGCGCAACGCCTGGCGATAGAAACAGCATACCGGAAAGGATTGTGTTCTCTGTTGTTGATAGTGATGTGGTTATAGAAGGCATGCAATTAGCTATTGCCGAAGCTAGAGCTGCTACGCACAGTGGGTGGCTAATACTATTGACAGGTCAGGGAGTAATCGATTTTCTGTCAGTGGATACGCCGCCGTCTGTTTAACCTTAATCTGAACTTGCCATTGGGCGATTAACAGTTAGCTTTAACACCTATACGCAAGTAATTAAGCTGCAGTTAAACGGTACAGAGCTATCGCTGCTGCCTGGACGACATTAAATGACTCTTTACTGCCTTTCATGGGAATTTCGATGATCTTATCGCATGCGCCTAAAATTTCTTGCGTTAAACCGCTGACTTCGTTGCCGACAATTAAAGCCAGCTGCTGATCCGGTTTGAATTGCTCCAGCGATATAGATTTTTCGTTTTGCTCGAGGGCCACAATTAGATAGCCTTGGCGATTCAGTGTTTTGATTAATTTAAATATATCCGGTTGAGGCTCCCAGGCGATTAACAGTTCAGCGCCTAAGGCGGTTTTATGGATTTGCCGGGTCAATTTACCGGAAATATGCGGCAAGCGTTTGTCGCCGGCTGTTTCTGGGTAGGGCGTATACCCTGAAAAGTAAACTTTTTGTACACCAAGCCCTTCGGCCGTTCTAAGCAATGAGCCGACATTATGAGTGCTTCTGACATCATGGAGAATCAGGGTTACATTACGCATGCAACTACTATAATCAAGTTAATACTCACAAAGATAGTGCTTGTGTTTTATAATAGGCTTAATGAGTCAAAACGCTCGCGCTGACGAAGAACAGGCCACACTGAGACGTGCCCGTATTTTGGGCATGAGTTATATTGATACTTCCGGGCCGAGCAATAAACAAATCTTCCATGATGTTTTGCAGTTACCTGATCTCTACAAGTATCGGATTATACCGTTAGAGGTTGAAAAAAGTAACATTCTTTTTGGCGTCACGACAACTACTTCGCAGCAAACAATGAATGATATCATGGCTCATTTCACTGATCAAAAGGTGGGTTTTGCTTTGATTTCCGATAACGGCTTCAAGGATTATATGCGCTTATATGATCCCCCCAAGGAGGTAAAGTATGAAGACATAAACCTAGCCTCCCAGGGAAGCGGTAATTTAATCAATGAAGTCTCGGCGTCGCTCGAGCAAGTTCGGGCTGACGACGTATTGGCTTACTTAGTTAAACAGGCATATGTTCTGAAAGCATCCGATATTCACCTAGAAAATCGTAAAGCGGATGTTAGAGTTAGGTTCCGCGTTGACGGAGTCCTGCATTCAATAGCTAATCTGAGCCGAGGAAAATTCCTCCAGCTAATATCAACAATCGCAATCTCTGCCAACATTATGAGCGACTCGCCGGACGCACAAACCGGTCATATCAATAAACTCTATAAAATGGCAACCGGCGAGGATGTGACGGTTAACTTGCGAGTCGAAACCGTCCCGGCAGCTTTCGGCCAAGATGTCGTGATGAGATTGTTTAACCAGCAACTGGAACTTCTAAATCTGGATAGTCTTGGTCTATCGGCAAAAGAACGAAGCGTGGTTGATGACATTATTACTCATCCGACTGGCATGGCGTTAATAGTCGGACCGACCGGTTCGGGCAAAACTACAACTTTGTACTCATTGATAAACACACTGAAATCCGACGAACGAAAAATAATCACACTGGAAGACCCGATCGAGTATTATTTAGAGGGCATCGTACAAATACCGGTTGCTGGCGACCAGAAAGTAACAAGCTTCGCGGAAAAGTTGAGAGCAGTCCTGAGGCTTGACCCGGATGTAGTAATGGTTGGTGAAATACGCGACCAAGACACTGCCAGAACGTCGCTTCAAGCAGCTTTGACCGGCCATTTGCTGCTAAGTACTTTCCATGCCTCATCGGCCGCCGCCGCTTTAACCAGAATGCTTGATTTTATTGGCATAAACCCACTATTCGCCTCAGCGATTCACCTGATTATGGCCCAACGTTTGGTTCGCCGCTTAGATGACGAGACAAAACAAGCCTACCAACCGGACGAAGCGCTGCGCAATCAGCTAGCAACTGTCATAAACGAGCTACCCCCAGGTGTTGAACGCCCCGACTTAAGCAACGTGACATTATATCGGGCCGGAAAATCAGAAAAAAATCCGTTTGGCTACAGCGGCCAGTTAGCTATTCGAGAACAACTGCTGATGACCGACGGAATCCAGGGAATTTTAAAATTACCTCCCAACCAAGTCACGACTGTTATGCTTGAGAAGAAAGCAATTGAGGACGGCATGGTGACCATGCTTCAGGACGGGATTCTCAAAGTATTGACTGGCGTTACTACCCTTGAGGAAGTTTATCGGGTTGTTTACTAAAGCGTTTCGATGTCAGAAAATGAAGAACATCATATAATTAGCTGTTTCTGGGCGTTCGATAGTTGCCTAATAGCCCGAGATAGTGTAGACTGCATCAGATATGTCGTCAGTTATTGAACTAGTTGAGGCTGGCTTTAAAAAATCGGCCGTCGTGAACGTACGCAGCGGCGATACCGTTAAAGTTCATCAAAAAATCCGAGAAGGCAGTAAAGAGCGAGTTCAGATTTTCCAAGGGTTGGTCATCAGGACAAAGCGTAAGGGCAGTCATACCTCAGCCATTGTTGTCAGGCGAGTTGCTAACGGAGTCGGCGTAGAGAAAAGTTTCTTGCTGCACAGCCCATTAATTTTAAAAATTGAAGTCGTCAAAAGAAGTAAAGTCCGACGCAATTACTTGACTTATATGCGAGAACGAACCGGTAAATCTGCTCGGCTTACTGGCGTCGGCTTTGACGCTCGGGCCGTAAATGATATTCGCGACGAAACGGCTATTGCCGAAGAAGAAAAAATTCATGAAAAAGCCGAAGTAGCTCATGAAATAGAAGCAGCCAAAAAAGCCGAAGCTGAAAAAGAAGTTGAAGCCAAAGTCGAGTCGATTGTTAAGAGCCACGTTGCAACCGAAACCACCCCAGAGAAACAATAACCAGATAACTATCTTGAAACACTGTTACAATTGACGTTGTAACGATATTGAGTTTGAAGATGATCACATTAGGGATAGATGAGGTTGGCAGAGGAAGTTGGGCTGGGCCGCTAGTGGTCGGCGCAGTTGTGCTGGGGCATCCAATCAAGGGTCTGACCGATTCGAAATTATTGAGTCGTCCGACTCGGGGGAAATTATCGCTGATCATAAATTTGGAAGCCGCCGACGTTAGTCTTGGATGGGTTTCGGCGCAGGAAATTGATCAATTCGGGTTGACTAAAGCTACTCGGCTTGCCATCGATAGAGCATTGACGAACATCAAAGCAGGATTTGATGAAATAATTGTTGACGGGAAGTTCAATTATTTAAGCGACGACCAAAGAGCCCGGGCGATAGTTAAAGCAGATAAGACAATTCCGGCGGTTAGTGCCGCCAGTATAGTGGCTAAAGTTGCCCGGGATAACTGGATGATAAGAGTTGCCGCCAAAGAATTCCCGGATTACTGCTTCGAGAAGCACGTTGGTTACGGCACGCGACTGCACCGCCAGGCTCTGGCCGAGCATGGTGCATGTTCCATCCATCGCCTAACCTACAAACCGCTAGTCTCAATTAGTTCGCCGTCGGTTTGAAATATTTTCTTAAAGATTCCAAATCTCGTTTTCGCCAATCGGCTTGCCATTCGATAATTTCAACGCCTTGATCGATTGCCCTAATTAGGGCTGGCTGTCGGTGCTGGTCGAAAAATTTTCGATATTCAATCAGGAATTTTTTATCGGAAAAAGCACGAGCCGCATAAAGCGGAAATCGATAAAAACTTAGATCGTCCCCGACATTGTTCTCCAACCAAGACCAATGTTCGGTTAGCCATTGCCACGTCAGTCTTTTCGCGTAGCGGTTGGAGAAGCAATAAGCTATCCAGTAGGTTATATCCTGTAATCTGACTTGGTCGGAAATGATCAAATCCAGGGTTCGGCGAATCAGGGCCGGCTGCTTAAAGGCCGTTATAGCTCCCGCCAAAGTGACTTGCTCTTCGCTATTTTGGCTGGCTTTGTAAAATTCGATCAGCCGGTCATATTGGACGGGACCGCCCAGACGGGCTACCGTTCCATAAATAACTCCGCGTAGGTCTGGCGGAATATCGGTCGAGACGCTCGCCCCATCGAAGATTGACAGCACTTTCTTAACGACAGTTGGCTCGTCTGATACGGCCGCCAGAGCAAGTATGGTTGGTCGGAGGATACTGTCCATGTGGGATTCGTTTGTATGTGCCACCCAGCCCAACCGCTTAAGTTGAGGACCAACCATTTGTCTCATATGAGGTTTCATAGCTTGTCTAAGCTGCTCGTCATCCATTACTCCTCGGATTGACGAGAAGAAGCTTGCGATGATGTCCCAAACGACGCTATCTGATTCGGACCGGTAGTTCTGCAGCAGGTTAAGAGTTTCGACAGAAGGCGCATAACCGGACATAGCAGCTTCGGCATTATCGCTGAGCAGGCTTAGGCGGTCGAGCTTGCTTAATTCGCCGCGCTTTACCTGTCCCGCCAAAATTTTTAGATGTTCCGCGTCATAGACAACCCTATAGAAACCGCTTCTTTCATGGTTAAGTATCAGATCATTTGTTCCTGTCGGCAGGTCCAGGTCTGTATCGGTCTGCTCAAATGTATCAGACTGGATTTTCGGTTTAGCCAAAAGCGGCACTGGCCATTTTTGGTCGATAGATTTGGCTTCAGGATTTATTAGAAAGCGGCTTTGGCTAAGCTTTAAGCGTTGCCCGCCAAAAGTTGCGGACACGATCGGGAAGCCCGGCTGACTTGTCCATGTATTCATGAAGGATCTAACCGGTTTTTTGGAAACGTGCTCAAAAGCGGACCACAAATCGCCGGTCGTAGTATTTTTATAAGAGTGTTGTTTGAGATAATATCTGAGCCCGGATTGGAAATCGTCGGCCCCAATGTAATGGTAGAGCATGTGGATAATGCTGCTGCCTTTGCTGTAACTGATTGAGTCGAAAATCGAACGTATTTCATCCGGATGTTTGATCGTGACATCAATCGGGTGGGTATTGCTGAGCGAGTCCAAGCGCAAGGCTACTTCTTGTTCGTCGACGATAAATTGCGTCCACATTTCCCAGTCCGGAAAGAGGTGATCAGTTGCCAAATATTCGATCCAGCTCGCAAAGCCTTCGTTTAGCCATAAATCATTCCACCATTTCATGGTAACTAGATTGCCAAACCACTGATGAGCTAATTCGTGAGCGACAACCATGGCGACATATTGCTTGATTTGCAAACTAGTATTGGCTGGGTCAACCAGTAGCGCTTGTTCTCGGAAAGTGACGCACCCCCAGTTTTCCATAGCGCCGGATGAAAAATCCGGCAGCGCGATTAGGTCGCATTTCGGGAGAGGATAGCTGATATCGAAATACTGATCGTAAAATTCAAGGCATTTTACTGCTATGTCCAAAGCAAATCTTGTAAATTCGATATTGTCCGCAGTCGCGTAGGTCCGAACAACAACACCCGAGCTGGTCCGAGACTCCAGGTATTTCAGTTCTCCGAAAATAAACGCCAGCAGGTAGGTGGACATTAGTGGGCTAGTATCAAACTTTGTAAGATAGCCGTTTTCTTGCTTGTCGCAAGAGACAACCGGCATATTGGAAACATAACTTGATTCTTTTTCGGGAGTCAGAAGGGCCAGGTCGAAGGTGGCTTTGGCTTCTGGCTCATCGATGCAGGGAAAAGCTTCTCGGGCATGGTGGCTCTCAAACTGAGTGGCGATTAATTTCCTGTTAAGCGAGTTATGTTTAAAAAAGCATGGGTATATTCCGCTCATTCCTTGTGTGATCTTACCGGAAAAATGCATCGTAACGATGTAGTTCCCGGGATAGAGCATTTCATCAGTATGTAATCTAACCTCATCAAACTTCGATTGGTTATTGATTCGAGTGACAAGAATCGAACGGCTGCCGGACTTTTCGACACGCTCGATAGAGGCTGATTCTATATTTAGATTTTTTTGATGAAAAGTCAGACGTTGGCTGGGATGCAGAGTTTTTTTGCCGCGAATTATAATTTGGCCGTTGAACTGTGATTGATTTTTATCAATTTTTAAAACAAGGTCATAATGTTCAGGCTTAAACTGAGCGATTAGATGTTTTACTTGTCTGGCCATTGTCCTCCATTTTAACACGCACGGCTTGCCTTATTAGCAGTTGTAGCGTATACTTCATTTGTTACATCCGGCCAAATGGTCGGATTTTTTAATGAAAGGAGCCGATCGTGGATTTAGATATGAAGCAGCTGGTAATTGCCATCAAAGCGATTGCCGAGGAAAAGAATTTACCTGAAGATGCTGTCCAGGAAGTAGTTGAGCAAGCCCTCGCTGCTGCATTTCGACGTGATTACGGCGACCGCGATCAGGAAGTCCGAGTCAGTATGAACCTGAACACCGGCGAAGTTAGCGCTTACGTGAACAAAGAAATCATCAAAGAAGTAAGTCAGCCGGCCTATGAAATTAGTCTTGAAGACGCCCGCAAACTGAAGAAGGACGCTAAAATTGGCGAAGAGATTGAAGTTTATCAAAAAGTTGAAAGCTTCGGACGAGTTGCGGCGCAAACGGCAAAGCAGGTTATTCTTCAGCGCTTGCGTGAAGCTGAGCGGGAAATTATCATGACCGAGTTTGAAGATAAAATCGGTACGGTTATTAACGGATTGGTCTCACGTGTTGAAGGTAATGTAGTCCGGGTTGATCTGGGGCGGGCTCATGGGATTATGCCTAAAAGCGAACAAATTCAAGGCGAACGTTATTATCCCGGTCAACGCCTTAAAGTTTATCTAAAAGATGTTGAACGCGGCTTTCGCGGTCCTCAGCTTATCGTCTCTCGTGGAAACGGCGAATTTATAGAATGGCTGTTCAGGGGCGAAGTTCCGGAAATGGAAAACGGGGCAGTCGAAATTAAAAGTATTGCCCGTGAAGCTGGTATACGAACAAAATTAGCTGTCCGTTCCACGGTCCCGGGCGTTGATCCGGTTGGAACTTTTGTCGGTGGACACGGCACCAGAGTTAATGCAGTTATGGGTGAAATTGGCGATCAGGAAAAGATTGATATCGTTGTCTGGGCAGAAGACCCAGTAACTTTTATCAGTAATGCGCTTAGTCCGACCAAGGTCACAAAAGTGACAATTGATAATAAAAACACCAAAGCAATCGTTTTGGTTCCTGAAGACCAACTTAGTATTGCTATTGGTAAGGGTGGACAGAATGTTCGTCTGGCCAGCAAATTAACAGGCTACGAAATCGATATAGCGTCTGAAAAAGTAGCTGAACCCGAGCCTATAGCGAAAAAAGTTATCAAAGAATCAGTCAAGAAACCCAAACTTAAAAAGAAAGAGCAATTAGAGAGCTCACTACTTGAAGCAATCGAAAAACACGGCGAATAAGCAAAAGTTATTTTGGCACTCTTGACTAGTGAGTGCTAAAATAATAATATGGTATTAGCGAATGTTTATCGTATAGCTCGCTAGAAGGGGAACCGTTGATTTCAATATGATGCCAGATACTTCTGACTTCCAGGAATTCAAAAATTATCTTACAGACAATGCTCTAGCCAGTCTTAAGCATGCTGATGCTATTGCCAGGAGCTTTGGGAGCGCTTATATCGGAACTGAGCATTTGTTGCTTGGAGTGTTGGCTCAGGAAAGCAGTATCGGCGCCAAAATTTTGGAAGGCGCAGGCGTGACCCTCGATCGGGCCCGATTAGCACTTAACCTGACGCCTAAAACATTAGTTGTCAACATGGGTGCTAAAGGACTTAGTGAAACAGCTAAACTGACTCTCAGGACGGCCTATGATGTAGCACAGGACTATAATCAGGATGCCTGCGGCACAGAGCATATTCTTTATAGCATTTTGACGCAAAAAAATGCCCGCGCTACAATTTTGCTGCGTGACATGAATGTCAACACTGATTCACTGGTAAGCGAGCTTGACCAGTTTTTAAGCCGTCAGCAATACGATCCGGAGCACAGCAGCGGGTCTGCTTCGCCGCGTCGTCCAGGCGGCCGTCGGGCCCATAAATCAGCTATCGATTATTTTGGCACAGATCTGACCGATGAAGCTCGGTCTGGTAATTTGGATCCAGTTGTTGGTCGGGAAGATCAAATCAAGCGGCTTATCACCATTCTTAACCGCCGGACCAAAAATAATCCAGTCTTGATAGGTGAACCAGGAGTTGGTAAAACGGCAATAGTTGAAGGATTAGCTCAGCGAATTATTGCTGAAGATGTCCCGGACAGCCTGTTGGACAAGCGCATAGTTATGCTTGATTTGGCCAGTATGATAGCCGGCACTAAATATCGTGGTGAATTCGAAGAAAGACTTAAGAAAGTTTTAGCTGAACTCGAAAAAGATAATCGCATCATTGTCTTTATTGATGAGCTGCACTTAATTGTCGGAGCTGGCGCCGCTGAAGGGGCGATGGATGCCGGAAATATGCTCAAGCCTTCTCTGGCCCGCGGTAAGATTAGGGTCATCGGCGCGACCACAACTGCGGAGTATACCAAGCACATCGAGAAAGATGCCGCTCTTGAACGTCGTTTCCAGCCAATCCAGGTACCTGAAGCAACAGTAGCTGAAACAGCAGCTATTCTTAAAGGATTACGAGAGCATTATGAATCATTTCACGGCGTGACAGTCCCCGACGAAGTTCTTGGGGACATCGTTCATTTAGCCAAACGTTATATTAATGAGCGCTATATGCCAGACAAGGCAATTGATTTACTTGACGAAACGGCGGCATATTTACGAGTCGATAAAGGCAAAACCCTACCGGCTGTCAGGCGCCTGCAGAAAGAACTGCAGTTGGTTAACAATCGGATAGACGATGCCGTTGAGGCTGAGAATTATGAGCGGGCTGCTAAAGAAAAAACTCGTGCCAGCCAGATCAATAAAGAAATTCTTCAGATTCAATCAACTCAACGCATATCTAAAAAACTTATTGTCACTACGGAAGATGTTGCTGCGGTGGTTTCTAGGATGACCGGTATTCCTACGAAAAAAGTAATTCGAGCCGAAGCCAAGTATCTGATTAATCTTGAGAAGAATTTAAGCAAGTACGTTATCGGTCAGAGCGAGGCGGTTGGAGCCGTCTCAAGCGCCATTAGGCGCAATCGGTCTGGGGTAGCTAGCGAGAATCGTCCGATCGGATCATTTATATTTCTAGGGCCGACCGGAGTCGGAAAAACAGAATTAGCCCGAGTATTGGCCCGAGAATTTTTCGGTAATGACGGTGCCCTGGTGAAAATTGATATGAGCGAATTCCGGGAGCACCACACCGTGTCGAGACTGGTCGGCGCGCCCGCCGGCTATGTCGGTTATGAAGACGGCGGTCAGCTGACCGATAAAATTCGGCGCCAACCCTACAGCTTAGTTCTGTTTGATGAAATCGAAAAAGCCCACCCTGATGTATTTAACATGCTGTTGCAAATTTTAGAAGATGGCTATCTAACTGACGCCAAGAGCCGCCGAATCGACTTTACTAATACGATCGTAATTATGACGAGTAATATTGGCGCGGCGAAACTTCAGCGCGAAGCTGACCTCGGCTTTCACGCCAACCGCAACGATGACTTTGAAAACCTTGACAAGTTGCATGAAACGAACAGCATCAAAGTTCTCGATGAACTTAAAAAAACGATGTTGCCTGAACTTCTCAACCGAATCGATAAAGTGATAGTATTCCGAGGTTTAACCAAAAAAGACATTAATAAGATCATTGATTTACAGATTGAAGAACTTACTAATCGGCTAACGAAACAAGGAGTAGGTCTCAGTTTGACCAGTGCTGGTCGGCAATACCTGCTCGGTCATGGCTATGACCCCCATAATGGTGTCCGGCCTCTGCGCCGATTGATCCAGGATACAATTGAGGATCAAGTTTCAATGGAGCTGTTGAATGGGCACTATTCGAAGGGCGATATCGTCAAAATAGGCTCCCAGCAAGGTAAGTTAAGCTATCAGCTGGCAGCTGAGTAGCTGCCTGCCGGCAGTTAAAAGGACCCAGCACAACCAGATCAAGCAACACTTCAGCATGGTAAACTGATATAGATATGCCAAAAAACCCGACGCTTAGCTATGTTTGCAGTAACTGCGGAGCGGCATACTCAAAATGGGCAGGACGCTGTAGCAGCTGTGGAGAGTGGAATACGCTGGAAGAAGAGGTCAGTCTTGGACGTTCAGCCGATATATTTAAAAGTAAAGGCCGCCTGCTAAAAAGTCAGCCCGTCATCTCGGCGGCATCGCATGACCAACCACGATTAGTTACCGGCATTGAAGAATTCGACAAGATTATGGGCGGCGGCATCGTTCCGGGTAGCGTCAGTTTGGTCGCCGGGCAGCCGGGAATTGGGAAAAGCACTCTGTTGCTGCAAATTGCTAACGCTCTCGCCGGCAAGATGGAAGTGCTATATGTCAGCGGCGAAGAATCAGCCCATCAAGTCAGTCTCCGAGCCCGCCGGTTAGGTACATCAACGGAAAAATTGCACTTAGCTACCAGCATGGTTGCTGACGACATCGCTAAGACGGTTGAGGCGGGTGACTATAGGTTTGTAGTTGTTGATTCCATCCAAACCGTCATGTGCCAGTCGATTAGCTCGGCTGCCGGCTCTGTCAGTCAAATTGCCGCCAGCACCCAGCTCATCATGGCCGCCGCTAAAACTTCTAATTGTGCAGTGATTATTGTCGGTCACGTAACTAAGGAAGGTTCTATTGCCGGCCCGAAAGTACTTGAGCACATGGTAGATGTAGTGCTTCAGCTTGAAGGTGACACGTATGGCGGTTTTAAGATATTACGGGCCAACAAAAACCGCTATGGGCCAACCAATGAAGCTGGAATTTTTGAAATGGCAGATAACGGGCTGCAGGTTGTCCAGAACCCGTCAGCCGCTCTTTTGGCTGAGCGGCAACTGTGTGATGGTTCTGTGGTGCACGCCACCATGGAAGGGTCGCGGCCGATTTTGGTTGAGATCCAGGCGTTAGTGAACCCAACAAATTATGGCTATCCTAAAAGGACCGCCAGTGGAGTTGACTTAAATAGGGTTAATTTATTAATCGCCGTCTTAGAGCGAAGGACGAAACTCAAGTTATCGGACCAGGATATTTTCATAAATGTTGTTGGAGGTATTAAGTTAGCCGAACCGGCGGCTGATTTGGCTATCTGCATGGCGATAGGTTCTGCTGCTAAGGGACTGCAGCTGAAAGATAACGCAGTTGTGTTCGGAGAGGTTGGCTTGTCGGGGGAAATAAGGCACGTCCCATTTGCCGACAAACGTTTGGCCGAAGCTCTGAAGCTTGGTTTTAAAGTTGCTATCGGGCCGCGCCAAAAGGTCGGTAAATCGAATAAAATGATTCATGAAGTCAGCGACATCAAATCAGCACTAAATAAATTTTTAAAAAAAGGATAAAAAACAAATGGAATACATTCAATTAGCATTATTACTTGTAGTTATTTATTTGCTTATAGCTAAAACCGAAAAATTATCGAAAATTAGTTTATTCGGATCAAAGCACAAAATAATTGTTGACAGTTGCGGTCTGATTGATGGCCGGATTATCGAAATAGTTAAAGCCGGTTTTATCGTACAGGAAATGGTCATACCGCAGTTCATCGTTAACGAGCTTCAGCTGCTGGCTGACGGGCAAGATGCCCATAAGCGTGAACGGGCTCGATTCGGGCTCGATGTCATTCACGAACTGCAGCAAATGACCGACCAGCTAACGCTGACAATCGATCGCACTCCCTTATTAAATATGAAAGCTAATGACGACAAATTGATAGCTTTGTCGAAACAGAAAAAAGCTGACTTGTATACGACCGACTACAATTTAGGTAAAGTCGCTGCCGTTGAAGGGATTAAGGTGCTAAATATTAATGAACTGGCCCAGAAACTAAGGCCGGTTAACCTGCCGGGAGAAGATCTGACTATCAAGATCGTCCAGCGTGGCAGCAGTCCGGACCAGGGTGTTGGCTATTTAGAAGATGGAACTATGGTCGTCGTTGATAATGCCTCAGGAGCTATCGGCAGAAAATTAGAAATCGAAGTCGACCGGATGCACCAAACCGTAGCCGGTAAGATGGTGTTTGCTCATGCCGTTAAGCAGCAAGAATTACCCAAGAAAAATACTAGTCAATCCAATAATCGTGAAACGACAAATATCCGAGACAGGATGTCTCGCCATCCCAGGCACGGTTAAGTTTTGGCTCTATGGCGAAGTAGCAATATTAGTGATCGGGTAGTTTGCGGTCGTAACTGAATAAAGCGCGTTGTCGACTAGTTGGACGGATAGCTGGGCGACCGACGTAGGCGGCGAGTAAGAAAAAGTTAAAGTAGTGCCGGCACTGTCTGACGAGGCGATTGACTGTGTATTAACCGTAGAACCGCCGATCTGTAGGTTTACGGAGATTGGGTACCTGGGGTATGGGTTGGTACCGAGGGTATCTACCGGCGGCAAGCCGGACGGGGTAACTAGGATATCGCAGGTAACGTTACAGTCATAGTTGCCGTTGCTGTCGGGAGTGACTTGGCTATCGGTGTTCGGATCGACGACCTCAACGGTCGGTGTTGCGAGCGGCTGGTCGCTGCAGCTATGGACGTCGTCAGTAGCAGTAGTGGCAGAAGTGGCTGTTAGCGTATGGCCAATTGGGTAAAACAGGTCAATTGAATATTCATTTTGACTTTGGGCATTCTCGTTTTGCAACGCCATCGTCGGAGTGCAGCTGGTTGCTACTTCATTTGAGACTTTATCGATAGTCTCGGCCTGAGTTTTATTCCCAGTAACAGCCTGGCCGGTGTACCACGACGGGTACAAGTCTGTTGTCGGCCCCGGTTCAACGTCGCCATAGTCTATATGCCTGGTTTGTTGAAATGCCGGCAGTACTTTAATTCCCGGAGGCTGAACCCAGTTTATGGGTTTCTCGTTTAGCATGGACAGTGCGTCCTCGATGAAAGTCTTTGTCAGGGGCTCGGTGACGGCTTCCGATAGCCCGGCGGTTAATGCGACATTGCGAGTGTGGTAGCCGACCCAGCTAGCTACAGCATACTGTGTCGTCCAAGAGGTCATCAGTGCGTCGTACTCATTATTCGTAGTCCCGGTCTTGACGGCGATATCCCATCCATCGTAGTGTTGGAACTTTTGTGATCCCGGTAAATACGTCGCGTTTGGGTCATCCAGCATACTGTCCATAATATAAGCGGTGTCCGGCTGAAGAACCTGAACTGGTTTAGGGGGAGTCCAATTATAGATGACTTTATTATCGGAATTGGTTATCTGTAGGATTAAAGTCTGGGGAATGCTTTGTCCGAGTCGGGCCAGTGTCGCTAGGCCGTTAACATGATTGGCGAGAGTTAAATATGCTCCGTCGCCGAAAGCTGATGAGGCATAACACTGGGTTGGTTGGGTAAGGGCGACGTCGGAATAGCATTGGTAGGCGTTTGGAACGTCCATCATAGCATCGGCAGTGGAAATAACTTTATTAATAGACGGGACGCACCCGGAGACAATATTTTCTTCACACTGGGTGTTGGGAATAACCGACAGCATAGCCTTGACTGCCGGAATGTTTCTTGAGCCGGCGAGGGCATAGCGCAGTTCCTCGGCCCCGGGGTAGAGAAAATCATAGTCTTCAAGACAATTCCCGCCCTGCAGCGGTGGTAGACTATTGGTGCATGGGTAGCCGGGCAGCGGCTCTTTTACGTCATAGAGCATTGATCCGGCGCCGGCAGTATCCGTATCGTTAATGAGGGTGGAATAATCATACGGTTTAAAGCTGGAGCCTGGCGGGATGGGAGCTTCGGCATAATTTATCTCACCATAGGTAGGGTTGTTAAAATCAACTCCGCCAACCAGTGCGTCGACCTGGCCGGTTTGAACACTCTCGGCAACTATTGCTTCCTCATCCCCGTGATTTCGCTCGACCAAAGGCAGGTTTTTTGCAACGACAGAATTAGCTAGGTTTTGCAGCGGAACGCTCATAGTAGTTATTACTTTCCAGCCGCCGCGGTTAACTGTGGCGGCACCATACTCATTATCAAGCTGCTGTTTTGCGGCCAGGACAAAATATGGATCGACGATGCCGTTGTACTTATTTTCTAGCGGTTTGACTTCAGCTAATACGTTCTCATTCAGCGCAGTATTGGCCTGAGCTTGGGTGATATATTTTTGCTTAACCATCAGGGCGATAATGTACTCCTGCCGTCCTATTAGTGCTCCCTGATCGAAATAGTTATCAGTGATCGCCGAATTAAATTGGGGGCTGCTGTAGGGAGAATAGTAGGGCGGATCTTGTGGTATCGCCGCCAGCATGGCGGATTGGGCGATGTCGAGCTGACTGGCATTTTCGCCAAAATAATCTTCAGCGGCGGCTTGGACCCCGTATTCGACGCCGCCGTAAGGGGCAACATTCAAATAGCCTGTCAATATGTCGTTCTTGGAATACTCGCGCTCCAGATCAACAGCCAAGATGATTTCCTTAACTTTAGTGCTGATGCTCCGGTTATTGGTCCAGCTTTCGTTTAGCTTAACGACTTGCTCAGTGATGGTTGAGGCGCCCTGCAGCCCTGAGCCTTTTTTAACCACGTCATGCAGCGCTGCCCGGACAATTCCGGATACGCTAAATGCCCCTTCGTGATAAAAATTTTTATCCTCGATAGCAACCGTTGCGTCTTTCATATATTGCGAAATCTGAACACTTTTAACCGGGGTTCTTTTGACGGCGTTATAATCCTGGAATAATTCAACCGTACCGGTCCGGTCATAATAAGTTATGCTGCCGCCAAGGTTGCCTCCGGAAATATTGTTTAACTGCGGTAAATCTTTCCGGAAGTATGCAAATAGTCCAATCAATAATACGAACAACACTACAATACCAACGCCGGTTATCTTGAGCGCCATAATCAAACCGTCCCGGCTGAACCAGTATGCGGCTAGTCGTTTGGGCTGGAATCTGAAAAAGAATCGTTTAATTCTAGACTTCGGCAGAGCCGATAATCTTTTTGCTCGCCGACGCGCCCGGTTATCGCGATGAGATTTTATCCTATCTGTCAGTGACCGGTTAACCTTAATACTCGTACCGCTACGCGTAACGAATGTGTTCTTTTTTACTCGTTTTCTTTGGCCACCACTAGCAGCAGTCATTTATTCCCGGTCCTTTTCTCGCTTATGATAGACATTATAACAAAAGTAAATAACTACGATACGATTTTATTGTGCAGCTTTGTATGAGTTTCAGCAATTATTCAGCTAGGGTATACTGGAAATCATGACGCTTTCAGAAGAGCTTAAGTGGCGCGGTTTTATTAACCAGACAACGCTCAGTGATATCAAAGTTCTAGACAATAAAAAACAGCCGGTGTTTTATCACGGCTATGATGCATCGGCTGATTCCCAAACTGTTGGTAACTTAGCTGCTATGATGCTTGACCGGTGCTTTTTGCGGCACGGCTATAATGCCATTATTCTAGCCGGTGGAGCTACTAGTTTGATTGGAGATCCCGGTGGCAAGGACGCTGAACGCGAGCTCCAAACTCCAGCGACAGTTGCTCGTAATGTTAAAGCTGCCGAAAAACAAGTGAAAAAAGTATTTAGCGGCTACAAGTTCACTATGGTGAATAATCTGGATTGGACCAAGAGCTTAACGGTGCTGAGTTTTCTTAGGGATATAGGCAAGCACTTTAGTATGACACCGCTGATTCAGAGGGATTATATCGCTAAGCGTCTGGGTGAATCTGGACCTGGTATAAGCTATGCCGAGTTCAGCTACACGCTGCTTCAGGGTATGGATTATCTGTATCTGTATGATAAGTATAATTGCACACTGCAGCTAGGCGGAGCTGATCAATGGGGTAACTGTCTTTCCGGCGTGGATTTAATTAGAAGGGCCCGCGGCATTAATGTCAACGCCATCACGTTGCCGTTGGTCGTAAATAAGTCGACCGGCAAAAAATTCGGCAAGTCCGAAGATGGGGCAATCTGGCTTGATCCTGCCAAAACTTCGCCAACTGAGTTTTATCAATTCTGGATTAACACTGAGGATCAAAGAGTTGAGGACTACTTAAAAATATTCACAGAGCTCGATAAGACGACCGTAGAGTCAACTATGCGTCAGCACTCGGCCGAACCTGCCGCCCGTATAGCTCAGGCCCGGCTCGCCGAAGCGGTAACCGTTCTGGTCCACGGCAAAACCGAGACAGAAAATTCCAAAAAAGTTACTGATTATTTGACAAACCAGAAGCCTATAGATAAGGCCAGCTGGAGCGATATGAGACTTATTCGATCTGAGATTAGCGATATCCGGACGAGCCAAACCGACACGATCACAGATGTTTTGGTGAAGGCCGGGCTGGCAACTTCCAAGTCTCAGGCCAGAACATTTCTGAGCGACGGATCGGTTTATATAAATAATGAAGTTGTTAAGCGCGATAATTTTACGCCTCAAGATTTTAAAGGCGGCCGGCTATTGCTGAGGCGCGGCAAAGTGCTGAAAAACACCGCATTGGTCGAGAACAGTTAAAATTATGTCGGAAAAACTTAAAAAAGCTGACCAGTATAATGATCCGAGCTTTAACTACATGAGTTACTGGGATGGTCGGCAATATGAACATCGGGCAGAAGTCATGGCGATCAACAGACTGTTGCGAGGGAAACACTTCAAAAAGGCTGTCGATATTGGTGGCGGTTATGGGCGGTTAACTAGTCTGTTGTGCGACTTTGCTGATTCGGTTACGCTGGCTGAACCGAGCCAGCAGCAGTTGGATCTGGCAAAAAAACACCTTGCCGACTATCCAGACATCATGCGAAAGTTAATGCAGGCAGACAAGCTAGAATTTGCTGATAGTAGCGTCGATTTGATTATGATGGTCAGAGTCATGCACCATTTGCCAGATCCGCGGCCAGAGTTGAAGGAAATCCGCCGCGTGCTTACCGATGACGGCGTGGCGATAATTGAGGTTGCTAATTATATGCATGCTCGGAACAGGATTAAACATTTCATTTCCAGACAGCCTTTTCCGACCGAACCGGTAGATATACGAACTAATAAAAACCAGTCTGACAGCCTGCCTTTCGTTAATCACAATCCTTATACGGTTATGAAGCAGCTAAAAGAAGCCGGCCTAAAGGTTGATAGAATTTTGTCCGTGTCGAATTTGCGCAGTCCGACTCTTAAGAAATTATTACCTGCCAGTGCGATGCTGGCCTTCGAGGGTGTACTGCAGCCAACTCTTTCCAAGACATTTTTTGGGCCGAGTGTATTTTTCTTAGTCAAGAAATAGCTAGACCGTATTATTGCAAAAGTTAATTTTAGGCAGTCAATTACGATGACGGAAGAAAATTTAATTGAGGAAATAAAGGGTGTCGGGACTGGGCTTAAGATTAAGTTCAACCGGCTGGGAATTTATTCCGCCGCTGATCTTATAAGTTATTTCCCGCGCCGTTATGAAGATTACTCGCATATCACATCAATAGCTGATATCAGACCGGGGATGGTATCAATCGAGGCAAAAATCAAACAGGTCAGCAGCCGTTATGCCAGGAGAGGTATCAGCGTAACCGAAGCCGTCGCTAGTGACTCGAGTGGCAGCGTACGCTTGATCTGGTTCAACCAACCTTACCGCAAGGCTAGCATCATAAAAGATGCCGACTACTTCATTTCCGGAAAATTTGAATTAAGTCACCAAAGGCTGTCTATTATAAATCCCAGTGTTGAGATGGCAAATAGTTTTCCGGTCAATACGGCCAGAATATTGCCGATCTACCGCGAGACCAAAGGACTTCATTCGCTGCAAATCAGAAAAATCATAAGAGAACTCATGCCGCTAATCCGCAATATGCCGGAAATATTGCCGCTCTCAGTGATAAAGAAGAATAATTTGATGGGCTACCATGAAGCAATCGAAAAAATTCATTTCCCTTCATCGGCTAGCGATATCGAAAAAGCCGAGACCAGACTGGGGTTTAATGAAGTTTTTGAGTTAATGTTGGCCAGTTTGCTCAACAAACAAGAAAATGAACATGAAAAATCTCTATCAATCCCGTTTCGTCAGACGCTCGCCAGGAATTTTGTTAAGAATCTGCCCTTTAAACTGACTGACTCGCAGCGGATTGTTGTTTGGCGCATATATCAAGATCTCCAAGGGACTCAACCAATGAACCGGTTAGTAGAGGGCGATGTCGGATCGGGCAAAACTGTTGTTGCGGCAATGGCTGCAATCATGGCCATCAAGCAAGATTTTCAAGTTGCCTTTATGGCGCCGACAGAAATTTTAGCCCGTCAACATGCTGATACTATCTATCGGTTCTTACAGCCGCTGGGTCTCAATGATACCGTTGGCCTACTGGTGGGCGGGATGCCAACAGTCGCCAAAACAAAAGCCCGTAAAGCAATTGCTACCGGGAAAATGAAAATGATAATTGGTACACAAACATTAATCCAAGAGTCGATCAACATGGACCGGCTGGGATTGATTATTATTGATGAACAACACCGATTCGGAGTTGAGCAGCGCAAAGCGCTCATGGCTAAGGCTGGCCACATGCCTCACGTCTTGAGCCTGACAGCTACCCCGATCCCGCGCAGCTTGGCGCTGGTAGTTTATGGCGAACTCGATATTTCAATCTTGAGCCAGAAACCGGTCGGCCGCAAAGCGGTAATTACTAAAATATTTTCTGATAGCGGACGGGTACAAGCCTACCGGATGCTTGATAAGCAGATCGAGGAAGGCAACCAGGCATTTATTGTTTGTCCTTTGATAACCGAGAACGATTTTGATTTGTCTCAGTCGGCCGAGAAAGTATATGACCGTCTGAGCCATCACGAATTCAAACATCGCAAACTCGGCTTGCTCCACGGCAGGATGGCTAGTGCCCAGAAAACAAAAGTCCTCGAGGATTTTTTAAATCGAAAAATTGATATCTTGATTGCTACAACGGTGGTCGAGGTCGGCATCGATATACCAAATGCTAATTGTATATTAATCGAATCGGCTGAGAGGTTTGGATTAGCGCAAATTCACCAGCTAAGAGGTCGTGTCGGTAGAGCTGGTCAGCAGGCATACTGTTTTCTAGTTACTAGCGATAATAATCCGCCTAGCCGCCGGTTAACTACGCTAGAAACAGTCAACGACGGCTTCCGGCTGGCTGAGATAGATCTTAAACTGCGTGGACCTGGCGCGGTCTATGGTGTCGCCCAGCACGGTCAGCTTGATTTAAGATTCGCCGAGTTAAGCGACCATAAATTAATCGCCGCCGCCAGTGAAAGTGCTGGCGAATTTATCAAATCAGGAGAAAATTTGTTAAAATATGGTGTCCTGGCTGAGCATGTCGGAAAACTCAGAGCTGTAACAAACTTAAATTAAGCAAGTGGATTATTGATGTATTCTGGTCTGTATATTTTTTCTAAACACTCAGGAGCTGTCGTTGGAGCTCATCAGAAAATCGACCGAGTCGCAAGAGCGGGACTAGAATCATTTCTAAAGAATTCTGAGGATTTCCCGTCGTCGAAAGAGATATTATATTTTGAAGGCATAAATGGGCCCGATGGGATCAAACTAAAAAGTCCTGGGAAAGATGAACCTTGGCATTTTGTCGATCCATTAGACAAGGACGATAAGCGGCTGGCAGTAATTCTCGGTGATCATTATGAAGAATTGGTGAGGTCTCTGAAGGCCAGAGATATGACGCGTAGCGCTTTTGAGGCCTCCTGGCTAGCTCATGCTTTAGTTGACGGGCTGACTCCAGCCCATCATTTTCGTTTTAACGAGAAGATCACTCAACTGAGGGGCTCAAACACGAAAAAACGACCGTTGAGTCTGGCTCAGAAATTAATCATGCCCGGTAAAAATATTCGGGGAAAAGTAACCAATAACTGGCAAGCATGGGGCCCGCGGGGTTTGTATACAACGCACATAATGTTTGAGACCGGGTTCGCGACGATGATCGCACCGATGAGTTTTAAAAGAGTTAAAATTTGTAACGGCGATGTCGGAGAATTCAAGGGTCTAGGCTTGAGCAGATGGTTCGATAAACAACTAACAATTGTTACGAACATGAAACTATATGAAAATTTTTCCCGCCGCGGCTGGACAATTAAATTGGGCCGGGTTGCTCGGTTACAGCTGGCTCCTCTGCTCGTTAAGGATGTGACTTTGATATGGTGCTGCGCGTTGATTGATGCCGGATTAGCCAAGAAAATGTCATGAAAGTTATCGCTGGCAGCTTAAGCGGCAGAACGTTTGACAGTCCAAAAAACCGCCAAACACATCCGATGAGTGAAAAGATCAGAGGAGGTTTATTTAATACATTGGGTGATATTGATGGCTTGAGGGTGCTCGATGTCTATGCTGGCAGCGGGGCAATTGGTTTCGAGGCAATCAGCCGTGGGGCAACTAGAGTTGTAGCCATCGAAAAAGACCGCCGCGCACAGCAAGTGATAGTAATAAACATGGAGCAGCTAGGTATTGGCGAGCGGATTGAACTTATGCGCGCGAGCGTGGAGTCATGGCTAAGAAATGCCGCGGTCGACCGGTATGACTTAATAATTTGCGATCCTCCCTTTGAAGACATCAACTCTGAGACGATCAAGCTTCTTTCGGCACGTTTAAATGAACATGGTTTATTGGCAATAAACCTGCCATCAAAATTTCCTTTACTCGCTTTGGAGGGGCGTGAAGTAATTAAACAAAATTCATATGGCGATGCGAAGCTAGTTTTTTATAGATGAATTACGTAAAATAAACGACAGGCGCGGGTGGCGAAATGGTAGACGCACTAGCTTTAGGAGCTAGCGGAGAAATCCATGGAGGTTCAAGTCCTCTCCCGCGCACCAGTTAAGCTTGTGATATGATAAATTTAGAAACCAAGATTGAAAAAATTAATGGAGGTTAGGGATTAATGAGCAAAGTTGCTCAATATTTGCAGGAGCATTTAAGAGGTGAGGTCACGACGTCTATTGATGTGCTGCAGTACTTCTCGACCGACGCAAGTATTTTCACGGTCACTCCGTCGACGGTTGTTTATCCTAAAAACGAGAATGATATTCGGAAAATCGCCAGATTTTCATGGCAACTGGCTGAGCGTGGCCGGATAATTCCAATGACGCCAAGAGGTCTGGGAACGGATCAATCCGGCGCAGCAATCGGCACCGGTATCATGTTGGTGTTCCCGGCGCACATGAACCGGATTAATAAATTCGATACTAAAACCGGCATCATTACAGTCGAGCCTGGGATAAATTACGGTAAACTTCAGCAGACTTTGTTTACTCACGGACGTTTTTTGCCGCCATACCCATCATCGATTGAGTTTTCGACGATCGGCGGCGCCGTTGCTAGCAACTCTAGTGGCGAGAAGTCATTCAAGTATGGCGATACGCGTTCTTACGTAAAAAAGTTAAGAGTCGTACTCGCCAATGGCGAAGTTATTGAAACAGGAAGATTGTCCAAGCACGACTTAAATAAAAAGCTCGGCTTGGCCAACTTTGAGGGCGAAATATATCGAGCCATAGATACTTTGCTGGAAGAAAAACATCAGCCGATCAAAGATTTGAAGTTTTTAGTAACGAAAAATGCCAGCGGCTACAACCTCAAGGATATTAGAAACAAACAGGGTTTTGATCTAACGCCGCTTTTCGTCGGCTCACAAGGGACGCTGGGGATTATCACTGAAATTCAACTCGAAACAGAACATCACAATCCTCAAAGTACGTTGTTAGTTGGTATGTTTAATGGTCACAAAAATATCCAATCGGCCATCATTGAGCTAAGAAATATGTCTAATCCTCCGAGCTTAATCGAGATAATAGACGAGAATTTACTGAACCTAGTTGATGAAATAAACCCCAATCAACTCAAGGACGTCATCGTTAAACCTTATCCGAAAGCCCTGCTATTTATAGAATTTGATGACACGAATGACCATTCGCAAAGAAAGTTTGTCAAAAAAGCTGCTAAAATTCTTCAGCGTTATGGCACCAATTATCAGATCGCTGAAGACGAGAATGAAAAAAGCAAGCTTCTAAAAATCCGTCAGTCGACTGGACTTTTGGCTATACATACCGATGGTAAATTGCGCGCTACTCCTTTTATTGATGACGGTATCGTTCCGCTGAGCAATTTTGAGGAATACCTGACAAAGTTATATGAATTGCTGGAAAGAAACCGAGTCAGGGCCGCTGTTTGGGGTCACGCCGGAGACGGCAATCTTAGCATGCAGCCGTATTTAGACATCAGCCAGGTCGGCGACCGGCAGAAACTGTTTCGTCTGATGGACGAATATTACGATTTGGTAATTAGTTTGGGCGGAATGCCATCTGCTGAAAAAGGCGATGGTCGAATAAGAGGCTCATACCTTCCTAAAGCCTACGGCCAGGAAATTTATGAAATTTTTCAGAGAGTTAAAAGCACTTTTGACCCCTATGGCACATTGAATCCGGGAGTCAAGATTGGGGTTACTATCGACAGCATTAAGCCGTTATTGAGAGATGGCTATAAAGTAGGCAAATGGTACGACTATCTGCCCAGACCCTGATCGAAATGGGCCAACCTAACCTTGAGTTTTTTTAAGAAAGACCGTAAGATAACAGAGTTCATTTATGAATAATGGCTCTTGCGCGAGTGGCGGAACGGTAGACGCACTTGTCTGAGGGGCAAGCGCCGCAAGGCTTGGAGGTTCAAATCCTCTCTCGCGCACCAAAGCATCGCGGGTGATTAGCTCAGCTGGCTAGAGCGTCTCGTCTACACCGAGAGGGTCGGGGGTTCGAATCCCTCATCACCCACCAGAATTATTATGTAATATTCTTATAGATAATAAAAATTTGGCTCATTGCCGCAGACTTCCCAGTAGTAAAAATCTTGTTGCTAATTGCTGTCCAGAGTAAACTTGCTAGTAAGGATTTAAATAAAAACTTCAACC